>CAZJDS010000129.1:0-7127 GCA_964544795.1 uncultured Alkaliflexus sp.
CAATCCGCTGGAATATCTGTTAGGTGGATACGCCGCTTGTATAAATGTGGTTGCACACATGGTAGCAAAAGAACAAAATATCACTGTTCGAAAACTGGAGATTAGCATTACTGGCACATTGGATGCTTCAAAACTATTTGGACAACCCACCACTGCGCGGCCGGGTTTTAAAAGTCTAAAAGTAAACTTAAACCTAGACTCTGATGCAGATCAGGCAACCCAAGAGAAGTGGATTAAAGAGGTAGAAGAGCGCTGTCCGGCTGGAGACAATCTTGCCAATGCAACCCCCATAGAAATCTATACAAATCAACTGGTGAGCGCAAATTAATAGTCCTTTGTTAAGGAGGAAAAGAATTAGTGAATTAATAGCTCTGCCGCTCTTCATATAGTTTAGCAGTTCAAGAAATAATAATAAACTTTTTAAAAACAATTAATCATGGGAAATTTAACCTTTTCAATTTCTGGAAAAAATGCCAACTCAACACGTTTGGATATAAAAGCACGTCAATTCAAATTTATCGCTGATGAAGATGCAAGTTTTGGTGGTTTAGATGAAGGGCCTAATCCTTTGGAATATCTTTTAGCTGGATACGCATCCTGTTTAAATGTTGTAGCTCATTTGGTGGCAAAAGAACGAAACATAAATCTCAGAGGATTAGAAATTAATATCACTGGAAACGATTTAAACCCTGCTAAAGTACTTGGACAACCAACGACAGAGCGCACAGGTTTTCAAAATCTAGATGTGCAGTTTGAAGTGGATTCTGATGCCGACCAAGCCACACTAGAAAGTTGGATTACAGAAGTAAAAGGACGTTGTCCAGTGGGCGATAATTTAGCCAATCCAACGCCTATAAAAATCTCAGTAAATCAACTGATAGAAGCAAATTAACATTTATTAGCCATGTGAAGAGAGTGTTGGCAAAACAATTCTCTCTTCACTGCTGTTAATTAAAGAGTTCAATAAAAAACTAATCAAGAAACTAAATCTAATTACGTATGTCAACAGAAAAATTACATTACGATACTCTGCAAGTTCATGCAGGACAAGAAGTAGATCCAACAACCAAATCAAGAGCAGTACCCATCTATCAAACTACCTCGTTTCTATTTGACAATTCAGAGCATGCAGCAAATTTATTTGGCTTAAAAGAGTTTGGAAACATCTACACCCGCATCATGAATCCTACCAGCGACGTTTTCGAAAAACGTGTGGCAGCTCTTGAAGGTGGAGTAGGTGCTTTGGCCGTAGCATCGGGTCAGTCGGCTCAATTCTTAGCCATAACCAACATTGCAGGTGCAGGAGATAATATTGTATCTTCCTCACATCTTTATGGAGGTAGCTACAATCAGTTTAAAGTTCTTTTCAAACGTCTGGGCATTGAAGTGCGTTTTGTAGATGGTGATCATCCTGAAGAGTTTGCCAAGGTAATTGACGATAAAACAAAAGCTCTTTATGTGGAAGCAATTGGTAACCCTCGTTACAGTATTCCTGATTTTGAAGCCATTGCAGCCATTGCAAAAAAGAACGAAATTCCTTTTATCGTGGACAACACCTTTGGTGCAGCAGGCTATCTTTTCCGTCCTTTTGACCATGGAGCAAATGTTGTTGTTCAAGCTGCCACAAAATGGATTGGCGGACACGGAACCAGTATTGGTGGAATTATCGTGGATGGTGGAAACTTTAATTGGGGAAATGGCAAATTTCCACAATTCACAGAGCCATCCGAAGGTTATCATGGCCTAAAATTTTGGGAAGTATTTGGAGCAGACGGGCCATTTGGAAACATTGCTTTCATCATCCGTGCTCGTGTGGAAGGACTTCGTGATTTGGGTGCAGCACTCAGCCCATTCAACTCTTTCCAGTTCATTCAAGGATTAGAAACACTTTCACTGCGCGTTCAGAGAACTGTTGACAACGCTTTGGAGTTGGCACAATGGCTGGAGAAACATCCTAAAGTTGAAGAAGTGTTTTACCCAGGATTGCCTTCGAACCCATACCATAAACTGGCCAAAAAATATTTACAGAATGGTTTTGGCGGTGTTCTCTCTTTTAAATTGAAAGGTGGAAAAGAAGCAGGCGACAAAGTAATCAACAATGTAAAACTCATCAGCCACTTGGCCAACGTGGGAGATACAAAAACCTTGATCATTCATCCAGCATCCACCACGCATGAGCAACTCACCGAAGCCGAACAGATTGCAGCAGGTGCAACGCCTGGACTGTTACGTCTATCAGCCGGAATCGAACACATTTCTGACATAAAAGCAGATTTGGAACAAGCTTTTAGCAAAATATAGTAGTAGAACAATAGCGATAATAAAGCCATCCTTGCAATTGACATGGATGGCTTTGTTATTTCTAATAGGTATGAATCTACTATTTAAAATCGTACACAGTAACCTTCAAGCCATTATCGATCAGTTCTGAATTGATGATGGCTTCAATTTTATTCCAGTCACCACCAGCAAGTCCTGCGCCTATGCGAGGCATGTGTATGGAAGCATTCAACTCTTTTGCCTTTTGAGCCACCTTTCTCAACCCTTCTTCCACAGCTTCATATCGAATGGGAGGAATAGAATCTTGAAATATAATATCTCTTTGACCAATCACATTGGCAACAATGAGATCGCTTTCTACTTCTACAAACTGCACATTGCCCAGCTCAAAATCTCTCTTGGATTGAAACCATCTTTGGTATTCACGTTCTGGTTGTTCCCATTTGTTGGAGAGGGCTAAAACAAAGCCTCTCCCCCATCCACCAACATCATTGCAAATGTGAACAAGAATTTTATTTCCTTCACCTACGGGTTGGGTTGCATCTCCAGTTAAGTATTCAATTTTATTTTTCATAGTGTCATAAGATTCTATCAGAGAATTTATTAAATCTTACTGAAATAGCAAATCAGACTTCGTAGGAGTTATGGCATAACATTGAAAAAATGCATGAATCAATCCAAAATCTCCTGTACTCTTCCCACAGATCCATCTTCAAGTCGCACTTTTATTCCCCGATGATGTTTAAGCGCTTTGGTTAATAGATCTTTTACAATCCCTTCTGTCAGTTCGCCTGTCCGCTGATCTTTTTTCAATACAATATTCACCCGAATACCAGGTTTGATATACTGTCGTTCTGTACCGTCCATATAACATAATTAATGAGCATAAATAGCAATAAAAATCGAGATGGCACCTGCCAAAACGAAGAAGTGAAAAATAGCATGGTTATAGGGTATCCGTTTAATCTGATACAAAGCAGCACCTAAAGTATAAAAAACTCCTCCTGCCAAAATCCACATCAATTGAGAAAATGGCACACTTTTAATTAAGGGATTAATAGCTATCACCATAATCCACCCCATGACCACATAACTTATGGTGGACAACAACCGAAATCGACCTGTATAAAAGAGTTTCAGGACAATTCCTACAATGGCAATAAGCCAAGCAGATCCAAAGATACTCCAGCCCCAAGTGCCCTGAATAAAAATTAGACTAAAAGGGGTATAACTACCAGCAATGGATAAATAGATGGCTGAATGGTCAAATATGTTTAGTCGCCAACGTAAATTTTCATTCTTTGAAGAGTGATACAATGTAGAAGCTGTAAAAACAGCCACTTGACTCACTCCATAAATTAAATAGGCCACCCAATGTAAAGTAGAAGCGGACTGATGGGTTGCTTTTACAATCAATAAAATCAAACCCAGCAGACTTAACAGAACGCCTACTGCATGACTCCAAATATTTAATTTCTCTTCGAGAGAAGTATATGAATTTATTTCTTTAACTTTCAATTGAGCAATTTTAATGGTACAAAACAAAGTTAACCCAAACCCATTGAAAGCGCTATTAAAAAATTGTAATTATATATAATCAAGAACCACCATCCCACTATCACTCCGCATCTAACCCGATGAAAAGTTTCAACTATCCACAATTTTCAGCTATTTTTAAGAAAAAAAGGTATGGATTACAGAGACCAGGTTTTTATGGCGGTGGCAGAACATTTAAGTTTCTCAAGAGCGGCTGAGAGTTTGTTTATTAGTCAGCCCGCGGTAACCAAACATATATGCGAATTAGAAAAGAAACTCAACACGCCTCTCTTCGACCGCAAAGGAAACAAAATTCATCTTACCAAAGCGGGACTTCTTACCTATCGTTATTACAAACAGATAAAACAAAAATATGAAGAGATGACCTTTGAAATAGGCAAGCTAACCAATGCCTACAAAGGATCGTTGCGTATTGGTGCCAGCTCTACCATTGCCCAATATATGCTTCCACAACATTTGGCTTCCTTCCATCAAAAATATCCCCACATCGAACTGTTCCTTCTCAACGGAAACTCTTTAGAGATGGAGCAAAAACTTATAAATAATGAGATTGACCTTGCATTGGTGGAAAACATCTCTTCCCATCCAGATATAAAATACACCGCTTTTGCAGATGATGAAGTCGTCGCCATTGCGGGTAGAAACAGTCCGCTTTTCAAGAGAATAACTATCACTCTTTCAGAACTTCAACAATTTCCGTTGGTTATTCGTGAAAAAGGCTCAGGCACTTTAGAAAATATTGAAAAAGTCTTTAAGAATAAAAATATTGATCTTTCTCAACTCAACATTTTTATGCAATTGGGAAGCACCGAAAGCATAAAAAACTTTTTAATTGATTTTGATGGAATTGGCTTGGTCTCTGAAAAATCCATTCAAAAAGAGCTGATGTTAAACACCTTAAAACAACTAAAAATTGAAGGGCTAACCATACACAGACAGTTTCGGACAGCAGTTTTGCATGGTTATGAAACTTCGGTGATTGAGCTGTTTTTGCAGCATCTTAATAGGGTGTTGGGTGGATAGAAAAGTAGGTTGTTAGGTCTTAACATCACAATCCTCCAATTTGCTATCGTATATTTACTACTTTACAGGTTAGATTTTTATGTGTTTCACCTTGACAATCCCTGTAGCCGAAAGAGTTCAACCACTGTTGGCCGAAGTTTAAAAATGAGGCCAATTGTAACTACCAGTGTTGCAAGATAGAGGAAGTTTACAAATATGTAAATTCAACAGAACTGTTCCGATACAACAATCTGGGCAGCTTACAAAGCAAACTTGAAAAGTTCCATCCTTTAAGAAAATTTAATTATTAGAAAGTTACCTTATTTGGTAACTTTGATTAACTTTGTAAAGTATGAGAATAATAAAAGAAAAAACTCTCACCGAATTTTGCCAGTTGAGCAAATATAAACAGGCTGCTGAATCTTTAAAAGCGTGGATTTATGAAGTAAAGTTCTCGACTTGGGATAATGCAAATGAACTGAAATTAAAATACGGTACTGCCAGTGTAATAAGTTCAAAGAGGGTAGTATTCAATATTAAAGGGAATGATTATCGCCTGATTGTTGACATTGAATATAAACTCAAAATAGTATTTATTGTGTGGTTTGGTACACATAAGGAGTACGATAAAATCGATGCTAAAACAATAAGTTATGAAACGAACCAAGAGAAAACATCTCACAAAGGTGGATGATTATCACAGCGAGTTCCAAGTGGCAAAATAAAAAAAATTATAAACACATGAAAGCTAAAATATTAAAAACAGAACAAGAATATAATGAAGCTTGCGATAGGATTTACAGACTTATCAATAGCTCTGAATCTATGATAGAACCTGATAGTGCAGAGGGTGAAGAAATGGAACTATTATCACTACTTGTTGAAAAATATGAACACGAACATCACCAAATGGAAGCTCCTGAACCTATTGAAGCTATTAAGTTCAGAATGGAACAAATGAATTTAAAACAAGCCGATATAGCGCCACTTTTTGGAGGTAAAACCAGAGTGTCTGAAGTACTGAATGGTAAAAGAACCCTGACTTTAAAAATGATAACGTTGTTAAATAGGTATTTAGGAATACCCTTAGAATCTTTGGTATGCGGAAATAAAGAAATAAAACTGGAAGCCGAGAATAAGGAGAAACTTTTGAATATATCTTCAATTAAGGATTATTTGAATGGAAAAAGGGTAGCAATGACTTAGGGACTATCTCACAAAATGTGTAAATAGAAAATAACGGAGGCGATGCCCCGTTATTTTTTTGTTTTAAATTTTACACATTATGAAAGAACTTGATTGCGAGAATCTATTCTCATGCTCGTTTCATTTAATCAATCTATTATTCATATAATCCACAACCTGTCATAACTTGAAGTTATCAGTTATAACAATTATGTATTTTAATAAACTATATCAATTCTGTATTTTTCTGGTGTACAAAACCTCAAAAATAGCATAGCATGAACAAGAATTTAAAACATGTCATTTATGGCGTTTGCATCATAGCATGCCTCACTCCTTATATCTCACCAGCCATTGCATTGGCTACTGGAATCTTACTATCTGCATTAAACGTTCAAAATGAACAGGTTTCAAAATATCGTACTTCTATTCTGCAATGGTCTATTATATTTATGGGATTCGGCATGAATTTGTCTCAAGTATTGGCCACCTCCAAGACGGGTTTTACCATTACCATTGTCTCTGTTGTGGGAACCATAACTGCAGGACTTTTTTTAGGAAAAATATTTAAAGTGGAAAAAATCACTTCTCTACTCATATCTTCGGGTACTGCTATTTGCGGAGGAAGTGCCATTGCAGCCATTTCGCCTGTTGTAGGAGCCAAAGACAACCAGGTTTCTTTTTCGTTGGTCGTTGTTTTTGTACTTAATGCCATCGCACTCTTTATTTTCCCTATTAGGCAGCTATTGCCATCCACGACACCAGTTCAGTAGTAGGTGCAGGTGCAGCTTATGGAAGCCAAGCATTGGAAACAGCCACCATCGTAAAGCTGACACGTGCACTTTGGATCGTTCCGCTCTCATTGCTTTTGGCTTGGACTCATAGAAAAAACAAGCAAAAAATAAAACTACCTTGGTTTATTTTATTATTTGTGTTGGTCATTCTTTTCAGTCACTTCATACCAGAACTATCTTCCACCTATTCTCTATTGGATACTATTGGAAAACGAAGCATGGTAGTAGCCATCTTCCTCATCGGAAGTAACCTATCATTAAGTGAGATAAAAAAAGCAGGTGCAGGAAGTTTTCTGCAAGGCGTAATAT
>CAZJDS010000130.1:0-7100 GCA_964544795.1 uncultured Alkaliflexus sp.
GTTTCCAAACATTGGGAAAGATGGCTGCATTCATCGTATCAATGGCTGTTATACCATGTACTTTTGTATTCCAATAAGAGTAATAATCTGGTTCTGGTTTTATCAAACTGTAAAATTGATCCACCAACTCTCCATCTTTCACGATTACAATTCCCACGCTACAAATGCTGGTTCGTTGTTCATTGGCAGTTTCAAAATCGATGGCGGCAAAGTCTCTCATTGAAAATTATTAATTGCAGTTGAATCAAAAATAAATAAAATTGATGAGAGGGCACCTCATAAATTGCTAATTAATATAATCTTAAGGAAAATCAACAGTTGTATTTGTTCTAATATTTTATAAAATAGCTATATTCACTTTTCTCATCAGCGAATTACAACCGACTTTCACGTATGAAAAAACGAACTTAAAACAACTCAATTTATCTCCTAACTGCTAAAGAGGCTACTCATTAGAGACAATAAACACCATATGGATGTTTCACTCCATCATCAATGACACTTTACCCAAACTTAGACCAAGTCTGGATAAAGTGTTTGACTGGATTATAAATTAGAAATAGAACATCAACCAATTAGAAACTGTTTCTTAACCTCATGAACTATGCCTATTTGGCTAAAATGTTCAATCGAGTCTCTTTCAAACCTGGTGATGTGGCGGTAAGTACAATTTCTCCTGCTTCACCAGTGCTTTGAACAATTACTTGAGCCAATCCGCTAAAAGTTTTTCTGCGCCATTGCTCAGGAGCTATTCTAACTTTTATAGAACCTGGGTAATTATTTACTTCATCCCATGCATTCTTTTTCACCAATGGATAGCCAACTATTGCTACAGAGTTTGCTCCTTCCTTCAAAATATTTTTATCTAAAAGGAATTGATCTTCGCCATTCAATTTATCGGCAATTTGTTTTCCATTCACATACAGAGTCTGTTCTTTTGCTATACTCCTAAACATAAATTCAATTTGACCTTTGAGCTGCTCATCGGTCAGTTCAAAACTTCCTCTGAAAATGGTCAACGCTGGTGTTGTACCTGGCTCCAGCCCATCGGTGTTAAGCGCCTCAGACCAACTGCTTGCATCGAAATTAGGCTGTACAGCTTTCTCCACTTCTACGCTGGATGCCAACATCTGACGCCAATCACTTAATGGAATTGCATCAATGGTTTCAATAAATTTATCTGCTTCGTGGGAAGTGGGATCACCATTTCCTACACCTATAATCTTACCTGGTCCTTGAATAGTAAAAAACACTTCACGATTGGCATCTGGCACTGATCGACCTTTCTTATCAGAAATGGATACTGTTACCATAGAGAGGTCTTTGCGATCGGCTTTTATCTGACTGCGATCTGCCAACAAAGCAACTGAAGCTGGCGCATCTGTTGTGGTCATTTTTTTCTCCATCACTTTCTTTCCATCTTTATAGCCAACTGCCTTAAGGGTTCCTGCACTGTATTTCACCATCCAAGAGAGATGACTGTTGGGCTCCATTTTTTGACGCCCTTGACTTTTATTGTTCAAGAACAACTCCACTTCATCTAAATTACTGTAAACCCAAACATCAATTTCTTGGTTCTCTTTCCCTTGCCAGTTCCAATGGGGTAAAATATGCAACACATCTTCATTGCCCCACCACGATTTTAGATAGTAAACATTGTCTTTGGGAAATCCGCATAAATCCATCATTCCAAAATAGGAACTCACAGCAGGATAGGTAAATGGTGTGGACTCGCCTCTATAATCGAAGCCTGTCCAGATACACATCCCTGCCAAATAATCGCGGGAAGAATAATGTTTCCAACCATGTTGAATGCTAACAAAGCCTGAAGGCGTATTCCGATCATATGCTGATAGGTAGTGATTCTTCTCGTCGTCAAAATATATTCCGCGTGTGGTATTTGTAGAGCCTTCCTCAGTTCCTAAAGAGGCTTGCCAAGGATTTTTAGCATGAATGTCATCTGTATTACCATGACGCAAATAGTTAAAGCCCATCACATCAATCACATTTGAAATACCATTGTACCAATTTCCACTTACTGCCGCATTGATGCCGCGCGTGTTATCAATGGTTTTTGCATATGCTTGCATAAATGCAGCCATACGCTCCCCTCTTTCACTTCCCTCGATCATCCACTCTTCATTCCCAATAGACCAGAGAACAACACTGGGATGGTTGCGATCACGCACCATTAATCTCTCCAGATAATGCAACATCTCGTCTGTAGTACCCATCAAGCGATTTTCATTAAGCACCAACATCCCCATGCGATCGCATGCTTCCAAGAGTGCAGGTGACGGCGGATAGTGTGAAGTGCGATAGGTGTTATTGCCCATGAACTTCAACTGCTGTAAACGCCAATCGTACAATGCATCAGGGATGGCAGTTCCAACACCCGCATGATTTTGATGATTGTTTGTTCCTTTAATCTTCACATGTTTTCCATTGAGGAAAAACCCTTCATCAGGATTCCATTCAACTGTGCGAACACCAAAAGTGGTGGTATATCGATCCACCATATTTCCATCTTCAATAATATCGGTAATCAACTGATAGAGATATGGATTGTCCAAATCCCATAAAGCAGGATCGTTAAGATTAAAATGATACAAGTATTCAGCAGTCAACATGG
The DNA here is from genome assembly GCA_964544795.1 of uncultured Alkaliflexus sp. Classification (GTDB taxonomy): domain Bacteria; phylum Bacteroidota; class Bacteroidia; order Bacteroidales; family Marinilabiliaceae; genus CAZHHH01. The sequence continues at coordinate 2,633 of CAZJDS010000130.1, forward strand.
CATCCAGCGACTCTTCGCTTTCTGAGATGGCCACCATCTTACCCTCTTTATTTAAAATGCTATTACGAACAATAAAATCAGATGAAGTGAGTCCTTTATTTATTATTTTAACTTTTGCAGTTACTTCAGCTCTATTATCATCAACTTCAGTCGTTACATAAGTTCCAAACTGAGGAACATGGATCTCTCCTGTTTTGGTCAACCATACGCTACGATAGATACCAGCTCCTTCATAAAACCAACCTTCCTCCATACTGGCATCTACGCGAACGGCCACCACATTGTCTTCTCCATAGTTTAGATATTCCGATACATCGAAAGAGAAACTATGATAACCACTGGGTTCATGTCCACAATAGAAACCATTTACCCATACTTTTGCATCCCGAAAGACACCATCAAATTCAATAAAAATACGTTTCCCATCGTCCGTAGAGGGAATGAAAAAGTTTTTTCGGTACCAGCCTACACTTTTATCAGGAAACCCTGGTCCTATTGCTTTATATCCATGACTATGGCTGGCATCGGGAGAAAAATCAGCTTCAGCCGCCCAGTCATGAGGAATATCTAAAGTACGCCAGGCACGATCATCAAAATCTTGTGAAGCTGCCCCATCTCCATAACCAGCTTTGGCCAAATAGGTGAAATAACTGGTTCCTACATTAAAGTCGCGTTTTACATCTGACGGGTGTCCGTAGGAAAACTTCCAATCAAAATTTATCAACTCTCTGGAACGTGGCGAAGAGTCTGCCATAACTGAGATTGACACCATCAATAGCGCTACCAATACTATTTTAAATCGCTTCATCGTCAAATAATTTAACACCCTCTCAGATTCTACAACAAACTACAGAACCAACTAAAAATGAGGATTGTATTTAAATAAACTAATATTTAATTTGTACTCGAACAGGAACGTCTTTTTTCATCTTCAAAGAAAAAGCTCCTTTATTATCATCTCGATTTTTGATGCTTCCTTTTACTGATACATCTATTTGCTGAAAGGATTGTGGAACTTGCACAGCAATATCTTGATTAATTGCTGACGTCAGTTCCACAAATACTCCGCTCTTATTCCACTCCAAGTGTTGAACAATGACTTGTCCACGCAAGGCAACTCCTTCAATGGAACCTGTTTCCCAATCGGGAGATAAAGCAGGCAATAAATTGACCCTACCAGGCTCTGAATAGACCAATGAGCGAATAATCACAGCTGGAAAACCACCACTTAAATCCATGTTAAACAAGTTTCCAGAGTTGTGATAGGTCGCCAAAGAGGGCGCCCAGTAATACCTTGACATTAAGTCGATGATTTCACCTGTAAGCGCATTGTTGCCCATGTTGGCAGTAACCATCCCCAATTGGGCAAGTCCAAAAACCATTTCACCCCCATTTTGCTGACGACGATAAAACATTCGTGCCTCGACAGCTTTGCGAGCAGCTTCCATCAATTCACTATCGTTCTGAAATTCGGGCGCTACATGCTCATACAGAGCATACAGTTGTGAGATGTGGCGATGGCTGTGATTTTCTTCAAACTCCTTAGGCAACCATTCAGCCAGCTCGCCTTCTTTGTTGATGCGATAATCGGGCATTTTAGTTAACATTTCCTCCCAAATTTTGATCTGACTGCGCGATTCACCCACTTTCTTTCCAGCTTCAATACAATTACGAAGCAACTCTTTGGCCACCATCACGTCCATTGTAGCATTAACAACAAGCTGTGAAGGAAAATTGGCAGGGTTGTTTTCAGGAGAATAGGAGGGACTGAAAAGATATTTACCCTCCTCATCAAGAATCAAAAAATCCTCATAAAACCAAGCAGACTCACGCATAAACGGATAAACCCTGTTTTTTAAAAGCTGTAAGTCCCCAGTATAGAGGTAATAATCGTATAGAATACCTGCCGTCCACCCTGCACCACCGCTCCATAAAGAGAGCGGCCATGTTTCATCAAAATGGATATTCCATCCGTGAGAACTGGAGTGAGCAGGCAAAACAATGCCGCGTGTACCAAACAAAAGTCGAGCATTATCATGATACCAAGGCATCATACGCTCATGAAAACGAAGGTAAGTATCCATTAACTCCGGCGTATTTCCACTTAAAAGATGCGATACAGCAACTTCCACATTGCCATCGTGCGTAAATCCCGACGACCAAGGAGGTGTCCAGGTTCCGCTCCAAATGCCTTGCAGGTTGGGCGGATTTATTCCCACCGAAGAAATGATATTGTAACGTGCAGCATCAAACTGCTTTTGAATTGTAGCAGGTGTAGATCCCTGACGGGCACGAATCACAAATGATTCTGACTGCAAATCGGCCTCTTCACCATCTCCTAAGTTCAATTTTACTCTGTTGAAAAGTTCTCCATGGGTTTTCTTCTGAGCAAGAAGTAACGAAGCATAATCACTCCCTTTACTTTGCAACCAACTCTGAAGATGTGGCAGATGAGAATTTTGCATGTTGTAGTTGGGGTCAACAGCCATGAGAATAAGAACCTCATCGGCATCTTTAACAACAATCCGATTGTTCACCACCTCCTTAGAACCTCCCACATTATGAACGTAGGCCGCTCCTTCGAAACCTTGAGGAATGGCGTCGTATTGATGATTAAATTCAGTAGAATAAGTCAAGAAATCTCCTTGCGCTTTTGAACTTGTAGATTTTATGGCATTGTTCACAAAACTCCACTGATCCCAAGCCACAGGATGTTGGCGGAAAAAGAGTTCCATATTCACTTTCCCTGTGGAAGATATCTTCAGCACAACAAGACTGTCGGCTCGCGAAACAAACGATGACCTCTGGAAAAGTTCTCCGTCCTGATGCCATTGTACTTTTGCTTCGCCAGTTTCAAAGTCCACCATGCGAATATAATCAGAGACATTGCCGGGCTGCATCAATATTTTTAGGTTGAAAACGGGTACAAAAGGATCTGTCCAATGTTTCTCTCCATACCCCTCTTTCATGCTCTGCTCAACTGGGATCATGGCAGCTTCTTCATATTTACCTTCTGCCAATAGAGCACGAATTTCAGGCATTAAAGAAGCCTGTTCAATAGGTTGTTGCGGAACGCGAAGTGGCAAATAGTTTAATGCATGATTCACAATAATCGTCTCATCATGAGGCTCACCGAAAACCATAACACCGATCGTTCCATTGCCACTCAAGAGAGCATCCTCCCAATTAGGAGCAGGCTTCCAGCTTATAAACCCCCTTTCAGGATTTTTAAACGGTTGTGCAGAAAGAATTGTACTAAAGACAAATCCTATAATCAAAAGCATTGTTTGTTTAAACATCTTCTTCTATTGTTTAGTCCTGTAAAAAACTTTTTTAGAGTTTCGTAAGTCTTAAAAGAGAAAAAGACCCAGAACATCACTGTCACTGGGTCTTTAACGGTGTATGGATTACAAATTAATCTCTACACTCTCACCTATATATTTAACCATGGTTCCTTTCACTTTATCGGGATCGAAACCTACTGGGTTCTCTTTTGAAACCAGTACAACATGGAATTTCCTCTCTTTTAGCATGCCTTCATATTCACCAGAACGAGCACCAATGGTCAATGATTTTTGCTCGTCGTTATAGATAAATGGAACTACAGAAAAGTCGCCTTTTTCATAATTGTAATTTACACCTTCATCTTCATAAAGATTGAACGAACCATCAGCACCAGCATACACATATAAAGTAATGAGGTCTGCATCTTTTTCTGTGGTGTATTCAATCTCAGGACCAGCTGCAATGATGGACCCTTCAGGTACAAAAAGAGGAATGTATTCGTAAGGAGCATCCACTCTCTTTTTTACTCCACCCTCTTGAAACTTACCCGTATAGAAGTCATACCATCCTTTTCCTTTAGGGAAATAGACTTCACGATCACGTGCTTTGTACTCATAAACAGGACAAGCCATGAGGGAAGGACCAAACATATATTGATCGTCTATGTCAAACACATTGGCATCGTTGCCAAAATCCATAGCCAAACCACGCATAATGGTGTAATCGTCGTGATAAACAGAACCTGTTATACTATAGATATAAGGCATCAGACGATAGCGCAATTGGTTGTAATACAACATAGATTTGTATGCAGGATGACTCTCGGGTGCGATGTGGAACATTTCGCGGTAAGGAAACTGTCCGTGTGAACGAAAAATAGGTACGAAAGCTCCAAACTGATGCCAACGGGCATTCAACTCACGCCACTCATTCATATCTTCGCTGCCCTCTTTAGCAACTTCGTAGCGTTTTTCAACACAGAAACCACCAATATCCATAGTCCAGTAGGGCAATCCTGACATTGAGAAGTTAAGTCCAGCAGGAATCTGCGCTTTCAGATCTTCCCAAACTGTGCCAATATCACCACTCCAAGTTACAGTGCCATAGCGTTGCATACCAGCAAATCCTGAACGGGTTAAGATAAACACACGCTCGTTATTTCCATCGCGGCGCTGGCTATCAT
>CAZJDS010000131.1:0-4880 GCA_964544795.1 uncultured Alkaliflexus sp.
TAATTGCTTCAGTCATTTGGGCAGCTGCAGAACCTGGCGCATACCAAGCAGAAGTACCCATTAATTTCACAAGCTCACCACCACCTGACTTGGTTCTTTCGATAATAGCATTCAATTTATCAGCGTCAATCAATTCTGTTACAGGAATTCCTCCAACAGTAGTGTAACGTGGAAGGGGAACCATCGTATCACCATGGCCACCCATCAAGACAGCTTGAATATCTTTAGGAGATACGTTTAACTCTTCGGCCAAGAATGCACGATAACGAGCAGTATCAAGAATACCAGCCATTCCAATAACTTTTGTACGTGGCAATTTGCTGGTAATGTGCGCTTGATAAGTCATCACGTCCAGTGGATTGGAAACAACAATAATAATTGCATCTGGTGAGTGTTTAACCACCTGCTCAGTAACTGACTTCACAATTCCTGCATTGGTCTCAATTAAATCATCACGAGTCATACCAGGTTTGCGTGGCAAACCCGAAGTAATTACAACGACATCAGAATTAGCTGTTCTTGCATAGTCATTGGTAACACCTACCGTGCGGGTATCATATAAGTCGATAGGCGCCTTTTGCCAAATATCCAAAGCTTTACCTTGGGCAATCCCCTCTTTAATATCAACTAAAACTACTTCATTAGCAATTTCTCGATAGGCCAACACATCGGCACATGTAGCTCCTACGTTTCCTGCTCCTACTACTGTTACTTTCATATCTATTTGGTTTTAAATTTATAATCGGTATTAGATTCTGTTCATTCTACAAAATGATAAGGGAGTAATTATTTCCACAAATATAAATAAGCAAAATGAATTAAAGAAAAATTTCTTCATTTTTCTTATCCAAGTTGAGCCATTTCATAAAAACATTGATATGAGCTAATTACACACATAAAAAGTGTACATAAATACATTATAAAAGGATTTTTAACCATTCTCTATTTTAAAGATTAACAAAATTAAGATTGATAAACTAAGACTCGAAACTGGTCAAGAAATGTTGATCTATCCTCATAAACATTGTCAAAAAATATATTTAAAAATAGATAGTGGTAGAATGAATCTCTTTATTCAAAAACAAGGAGGCAGATTCATCAAACTTATCGGCTTGCTCAGAGGTATAAAATCGGCATTGGCCGTTTTTCGAAATCTTCTTATCCATTTCAGGATGACGGCGTAGATAATCCTTCAAGCTATTAGCCACTATTGGTCCTTGTGATACAATAGCAACATGAGCAGGTAAATGCCTTTCAATTAACGGTAATAATAAAGGATAGTGCGTACATCCCAATACAACAGTATCAATATCAGGATCTCGTTCCATGAGCTGACGAAGATTTCTTTCAACAAAAAAAGATGCTCCATCGGACTCAAACTCATTATTCTCAACAATTGGAACCCACATAGGGCAGGCTTCTTGAGTGACCGTGAGCTGCGGGGATAGCTTCTGAATTTCTAATGGATAGGAGTTTGATAAGACAGTTCCTTCAGTACCCAAAATCCCCACATGACCACTATGTGAGTTGCTTGCTAATAGCTCAACGCTGGGTCGAATAACTCCCAACACTCTTCTATCTGAATCAAGTTTAGGCAAATCGTTTTGTTGAATTGATCTAAGTGCTTTTGCAGAAGCTGTGTTACAGGCTAAAATAACCAAATGAGCACCTAAGGAGAAGAGACGCTTGACAGCTTCCAATGTATATTTATAGACTACATCGTATGAACGGTTTCCGTATGGTGCACGCGCATTATCTCCCAAATAGATAAAATCATAATTGGGAAACTCAGACAACAACTCTTTTAAGACTGTTAATCCACCATATCCTGAATCAAAGACGGCTATAGGTCCAGGTTGATGAGATAGCTTTAACTCATTCATATACCAAAAAGTATCTATAAACCTCTAAGATAAAAAAAGGATGAAGCAAAAGCATCATCCTTTTAATAATTTCATCTGTAAATAATTTGTTCTTAATAGTCGTAGGAACTTCATGGTTGCGATTTTTCCCACTATTTATGCCCTTCGCAAACATGTTCATTTCATAAATCAAGAAACTCTACAAGCCTAACTGAGCCTTCACAAAGGGAGTACAGTCCACACTTTTTTCAGAATGGTAGAGTACAACTTGTGAACTCAAATCAAAGATGTAGATAAAACCCTTTTCCTGACCAACAGCGTCAATTGCTTTCTGAATTTTTTCCAAAATTGGTTGATACAGCTCTTGCTCTTTTTTTGACAAGGTCTGTTGTGCCATATTTTGATAATTCTGAAGACGCTGCTCTATGTCTTGAATCTCCTTTTCCATGGTAGCCCTGATCAGCTCAGGCATGGTCTCTCTTTCTGCCAAATACTCTTTGAACTTAGTCTCGTGTTCTTCACTCATTTTCTGCATGCGTGTTTGAAGAACCTGTGCTTCAGATTGCAGCTTTTGATCGGCCTCTTTTTTAGCTGGCAAATCAACAATCAGCTCTTGAATGTTGATGTGCCCAAACTTAAGCTCTTGGGCAGTGATTAAACCTGAGAACAAGAAGAGAGAAACAATTGATAAAACTTTAAAACTATTCATATTATAAGTAATTAAATATATTCAATAAATTAAAATGTACGTTATTCTCAAATGCCTAATTCAGTTTTTACCAACGAAGTTACATCCACGCTTTTTTGGGAATGAAAAAGGGTTAAACCCGAATCAACTTCAAAGATATATAGAAACCCGTTCTCTGATCCCACTTTCTCAATGGCAGAACGAAGCTTTTCTAATACAGGCATCTGTAACTCTTGCTGTTTTTGCTGTAACGATTGTTGTGCATTACTATAAAACTCCTGAACTCTTTGCTGCATGGTTCCATATTCGGTTTCCTTAGCAGCTCTTAATTCTGGCGTATAAGTTTCATACTTCTCTTCATACTCCAACTCAATTTTCTTAAGCTCTTCTTGCATAGCTTTAAGTTGCCCTTCTAACTTTTTAGATTCCTGCTCCATCACTGTGCCAATATTCTTGTATTCAGGCATCAACAAAACTACATCTGCAACACTTATATGTCCAAATTTCAGTTCTTGAGCCGACGCCGAAATCGTAATTAAGATGGCTGCAAGTAGTGTAAAAAGAATTCCTTTTATTCTCATTATTAATAATTTAGCTGTTTATCGTTTGTATCCAAGACGTTGTAATACCTGATCGCTATAATCTTGTTTGGGATCTAAGTATAGAATTCCTGTTGATTTGTCAAATACGGCGGCCAATCCTTCAGCACGCGCAATTTCAGTAATTACTGAAGCAATTTGTTCCTGAATGGGTTGAATCAAACTTTGACGACGCTTTGCCAGTTCACCTTCGGGACCGAAGTATTTATGTTGAAGCATTTTTGCCTCTTTTTCCTTTTCAATGATTGCCTCTTCGCGTGAGGTTTTCATTTCGGCTGAAAGAAAAACACTTTCAGTTTGATACTCTTTGTACATCTCAGCCACTTGCTTATAGATGGACTCAATTTCCTCTTGCCACTCTGTAGACACCTGGTTTAATTGCTCTTGAGCTGCTTGATGAGCGGGTATATTTCTCAATACATAATCGGTATCCACAAATGCATATTTCTGCCCTATGGCCACACTGTGAAAACCAATTATCACCAACAAAATTATAATTGTTTTCTTCATAATGCTTCTTATTAATGAAAATGAATAATTCGCATACATATGTAAAAGTAATACTTTAGAACGTTTTTAAAAATTCTGTCCCATTACGAAATGGAAATTACCACCATTATCTCCTGGACGAACTACATCATCAAACCCATACCCCCAATCAATCCCCATCAAACCAAACATGGGTAAGAAGATTCGTACACCCACACCTGCTGAACGCTTCAGGTTAAATGGGTTGTAATTTTCAAACTTAGACCATGAATTACCTGCTTCTGCAAAAACCAATCCATAAACTTTTGCAGATGGCTGTAAGGTTAGTGGATAACGAAGTTCCATGGTCATTTTGGTGTATATATTACCATCGGATACAGAATGAAGATAATTACCTTTATTGTCATAAACTGGAGCAGTGGCAGTTAGTGAATTATTCGCATACCCACGCAATCCAATCGTTTCACTTCCATAATAACTATAGCCAGCCATACCATCCCCCCCTAAGTTAAATTTTTCAAAAGGAGATTTTAAGTACTCATTATAATATCCTAAAAAGCCCGCTTCTAACTTAGTCATGACCACAAGTTTGTTTCCAGTATCTAACGATTTGAACATGGCACTTTTAAAAGTCCATTTGTGATACTCTACAAACTCATATAACTCCTTATCATCAGTAATTTTAGAGTAATCTTTATTACTAAAAAGTGAATAAGGAGGTGTTGCTTCAACGCCAACGGTAAAAGTAGATCCACTACGAGTATATAAAGGATTGTCAATAGAGCTTCTTGAGAGCATCACCCTCGCCTTTAGGTTATGAGACACCCCATCAGTCATTAGAAAATTTCTCCAATCTTTTAAATCATACAGAGTATAACTCAACTCATTGTATAAAGTAAAATAATCATCTGGCCATGTCAAGCGACGACCAAAACCAACAGAAAGACCTAAAGTTTTAAGATACTTATCAGTATTCACATCACTTGCTGTTACCATTCCAGCACCGCCATAGCCGCCACCGTAGCCACCATAGCCACCACCGTAGCCACCATACATTTGATTGTAAGGGTTATTATAATATGAACTGCTTAATCCAGTTTGAATAGACCGATGGATAGAAACACTTAAAGAATTAGGTTTTTTACCACCCAACCAAGGCTCCACAAAGCTCACACTGTATGATTGGTAATATTTTCCGTTGGTTTGTGCTCTTAAAGAAAGAGTTTGTCCATCACCTGTAGG
>CAZJDS010000131.1:4980-7063 GCA_964544795.1 uncultured Alkaliflexus sp.
ATTCGACTAAAAAGGTATCCATCATTCATATAAAGGTTATGCACCGCATCATCGTCCATAAAAAGACGCTTATCTAAAAGTGTTTGATTAAACACATCGCCTTTTTTAATACGGAGAACATAGTTCAAATATTCACCTGGATAGATGCTGTTTCCCACCCAGCTAATATCTCCAAAATAGTACTTCGCTCCTTCATCAATACGAATACTAACATCCACCGTGTTATCGCTGTTTCTTGCTACCGAGTCATATACAATATAAGCATCCCGATATCCTTTTTCATTGTACTTTTCGATGATAGACTCAAGATCCTTTTTATAGTTGTCTTGAACAAACTTCTTAGTACGGAAGAAGTTGAGAAGCTTGCCCTTTTGATTGGTCTTTTTTGTAATTCGATTTAATTTACCATCTGTAAAAGCTTCGTTCCCCTCAAAGGTTAAACGACTTACCTTCACCTTCTCTTTTTTATCTACATGCACATCTAAGATAACATGGTTAACTTTTGAAGTATCATCACGTTGAACAATATCCACTTCCGTGTTAAAAAAACCTTTTTCAACAAAATGATTTTTTATAAATCGTTCGGCACGTGCAACCAAATAGGGTGTTACCTGACTTCCACGCATCATAGCTACTTTTTCATTTACAGCCTCTTTTTCAGATTTTTTCAATCCAAAATAGTTTAATTCAGAAAGACGAGGGCGTTCTTGTAAGTAAATTTCCAGAAAAATCAATTTTCCTTCAATCTTTGAAGCACTAATTTTAACATCTGAGAATAATCCATAATCCCAATACTTTTTAATGGCTTTTGATATTTGATCGCCTGGAACAGTAACCTCCTGCCCCACTTTAAGACCCGAAAGATTTGCTAAAATTTGTGGATCGTTGTTAAGATCTCCAACCACTTCAATGGCAGCAATTTCATACGTCTTAGGCTTCCCTGTATAAGAAAAGTCAGAAGTCTCTACTTGACCACTGACTGAAGCTATAATGAATGTAAGGAATATTATTACAGGGATTATGTGTTTCGGCATCTTTACTTTTTTAAAATTAACTGGTCGCTTGTCTTTCCAAACCTTCTTTCTCTCTGTTGATAATTTAAAAGGGCAATATAGAACTCCTCCTTACTAAAATCAGGCCACAAAACTTCAGAAAAATATAATTCAGAATATGCGATCTGCCAAAGTAAAAAATTACTTATCCTAAACTCTCCACTCGTTCGTATAAGCAGCTCTGGATCAGGCATTTCGCCCGTTTCTAAATATTTAGAAAATAAATTTGCATCGATTTGATCTAACTCAACACTTTCATTATTAACGTCTGTTATGATGTTTTTTACTGCATTAACAATCTCCCATCTAGAACTGTAACTTAGTGCAAGAGTGAGAGTGAGTCCGTTGTTAGAAGAAGTATCTTGGATACAAGTCTGAAGATTTTGTCGAACACTTTCGGGCAGATTCTCTGTACACCCAATGACGTTAAGGCGCACATTGTTTTTCATGAGCGTTTTGGTCTCATCAGAAATAGTGGAAACTAAAAGAGACATGAGCGCATCCACTTCTGTTTTAGGTCTGCTCCAATTCTCAGTTGAGAAGGCATAGAGTGTCAAATATTCTATCCTCAACTCCGCAGCAGCCTCAGTTACTTCACGCACTGCCTTCACGCCATTTCTATGGCCAAAAATACGTATGTTTCCACGTTTCTTTGCCCATCGCCCATTCCCATCCATTATAATGGCGACATGCCTAGGCAACTTTTCTTGTTGTAATTGATCCTTAACTGACATACTAAACTTTTGCTTTTAGAAACCATCGAAGCATTTACCTCCTGTGGAAAAAATCTGGAAAGAGAGATATACACCAACTACTGAATACCAATCATTGTTATGAATGGCTGATGATGCATTATGCTTAAAGGGATCTGAAGCATCTATTTTATTGTCGAAACCTACCACATCTAAATCGTCGGCAAAGGTTTTTCTAAAAGTCCACTCTGCTCCCATTTGCACCCATCTATTTACCTTCCACTTAACTCCTGCACCAAATGGCAAAGATAATACAAAAGTCGGTTTTTCAGTACGATT
>CAZJDS010000132.1:0-7062 GCA_964544795.1 uncultured Alkaliflexus sp.
CAAAGAACGAAGAGTTTAGTTTGTTGCTGTTGCCCGATCATCCTACTCCCTGTAATTTGCGCACACACACTATGTCACCCGTTCCTTTTATGATGCTCAAGCCAGGCCTTGCTGCCGATAAGGTGGAGAGGTTAGATGAAGAGTCTGTGAAAAAAGGCTCGTTGGGTGAAATCAAAGGGGAAGATATTTTAGATAATTTCTTTAAATAATGGGCTCTATGAGCAACAATTTATCCATCCAGAATGAAATATATTAGCTTAGGTACAAAAGATAAAACCTTTTCATTAAAAGAGGCTCTTTTTAAAGGGCTGGCGCCCGATGGCACTCTGTTTATGCCCGAGCGCATTCCAACTTTGCCTCAATTGTTTATTGATGGTTTTCACGAGTTAACTCTGCCTCAAATTGCTTTTGAGGTATTAAAACCTTTTGTACAAGAAGAGGTTCCAGAAGAAGTTCTACAACGGATTGTGGAAGAGACTTTCTCTTTCGACATCCCGTTGGTAAAAGTGGAAGACAAAATCTACTCTTTGGAGCTTTTTCATGGCCCTACACAGGCATTTAAGGATGTTGGGGCACGATTCCTCTCTCGTTTATTGGGCTATTTTAATGAGGGAGAAGCGCGGAAACTGATGGTTCTTACTGCCACTTCTGGAGATACAGGAGGTGCAGTAGCTAATGGTTTTCATAAGGTGAAAGGTATAGAAGTAATTGTCCTTTATCCCAATGGAAAGGTGAGTCCCTATCAGGAGTATCAAATTACCAGTCCTGGGGAAAATGTCCACGCTTTTGCGGTAGAGGGAAGTTTTGATGATTGCCAGCGTTTGGTGAAAGAGGCGTTTAACGACCAAGAATTGCGCAAACAGATCTTTATGACTTCGGCAAACTCCATCAATATCGGTCGTTTGCTGCCACAAATGATCTATTATTTTCATGCAGTAGCACTTTTGCGGAAGCAAGGAGTGAATGATGCACCTGTGGTTTCAGTTCCCAGCGGGAATTTTGGTAATATTACGGCTGCCATGTTGGCTACTAAAATGGGCTTACCTATTAAAAGATTTATTGCAGCCACCAACGCCAACGATGTGGTTCCACGTTTTCTGGTTTCTGGAAAATATGATCCGCACGATACAATTGTGACTATTGCCAACGCTATGGATGTGGGTGATCCCAGCAATTTTCCACGGATGTATGCACTCTACAACAATCATCTGAAAAAATTATTAGGTAGTTTGACTTCATTTTCGGTGGAGGATGATGAAATTAGAGCCAATATTCAGTCTCTTTATAAATCTGCTGGGTATTTAATGGATCCACATACCTCAGCAGCTTTTATTGGTCTTAAAAAGGAGAAAGCAACCAACGAAACAGGTTTTTTTGTTTCAACAGCTCACCCCTTTAAATTTGGAGAGGTCATTGATCCATTAATTCCTAATGGACTAAAAGGTGCAGGATACGAGATTGAATTTGAGAAGCCTAACCACAAAAACGCTTCTGTGATGAAACCTGAGTATGGAAGTTTAAGAGAAGAGATCAAGAAGCTGGCATAATGCTTGCTGTTAGAGTATTTAACAAAATGGTGCTGTTTTTATGACATTTTAAAAAAAGTGCTATTTTTGTCAGTATCTATTTAGATAGTGAACTAATTATTATAGATGATCCGTTGATGTCTATTTTTTAAAATAAAACAGTTAAAATAAATTGAATTATGAAGATTTTTGTAGCAGTTGGGATGTTGTTATTTTCCGTTGGCGCTTTTGCACAGGAGGAGACTTCCTATATCGAATTTAAAAATCAAGGCAACGAGGCATTAAAAGCCAAAGACTATCAAAAAGCCCTTGAGTTATACGAAAGTTCATATAAGCTTTGGCCAGAGGATGAGCCAATGGACGATGCTATGGTATTTAATATGGCAACTTCTGCCCGTCGTGTTAACAACGATGAAAAAGCGTATGAGTATTATACCAAATCAGCCGAATTAAATTATAAGGCTGATTTTGCTGCATTTTATATCGCTTCTGCTCTTGAAAATATGGGTAAAGAAGAAGAGATGGAGCAAGTGCTTATCAAAGCATTGGATGAGCATAAGAATAGTGGCGTTATAGGTCATATTAAGAAAAAGCTAACTACTTACTATCTTAAAAAGGGAGCTGAGCATTACAACACTGCCAATCAAATTATTTCTTCAGCCGCCAGTGCCGATCCTTCACAATATGCTGAGATTACTGAAAAAGCCAATGAGGCTTATAGTGAGGCCAAACCATGGTTTGAAAAAGTACTAGAAATTGACGCTTCAAATCAAAATGCGGAAGTTTGCTTGCGTGAAATAAATACAAGACTTTCGGACAGTAATTAATGTTTTAGAGTAATTCATTAAAAAAGGGAATTCAAGTATGAATTCCCTTTTTTAATTTTTGAGTTATGAGCAATTAGTTGCTGGATTCTTTACTTTGTTCTTTTGTAATTGTTGGCTTCTTTTTCGACTTTGAAATAATTTTTGAAATAATTTTCTCTTCTTTTTTATCAAAGTCCACCTCAATCACGTCTCCTTCACTTACTGAAGCTTGAATAATCACCTCAGCCATTTCATCTTCCAAGTACTTTTGGATAGCCCTTTTAAGCGGGCGTGCGCCATACTGTGGATCAAACCCTTTGCTGGCAATGTACTTTTTTGCTTCTTCTGAAAGCTTCAGCTGATAACCTAAAGCTTCTATGCGCTTATGAAGACCAGCCAATTCTATATCAATAATTGTATAAATTTCTTTTTCAGTTAGAGTGTTGAAAATAATTACATCATCAATTCTGTTTAAAAACTCTGGTGCAAAAGCCTTTTTTAGTGCTTTCTCCAAAATATGACGTGTATGTTCATTCTCATCTCTATCTGATAATGTGTTGAATCCAACTCCTCGACCAAAATCTTTTAAATCACGAGTTCCAATATTTGAAGTCATAATGATGATGGTATTCTTAAAATCAACTTTACGACCCAAACTGTCAGTCAATCGTCCTTCATCCAATACTTGCAGCATCAGGTTAAAAACATCTGGATGTGCCTTCTCAATCTCATCCAGAAGAACAACGGAGTAGGGGTGACGACGAACTTTTTCTGTTAGCTGTCCGCCCTCTTCATATCCAATATATCCTGGAGGGGCTCCAACCAATCTGGAAATACTGAATTTTTCCATATATTCACTCATGTCAATTCGAATGAGAGAATCAGTAGAGTCAAAAAGGTATTCTGTTAATACTTTGGCCAAGTGGGTTTTTCCAACACCTGTGGGTCCTAAAAACACAAATGAGCCGATGGGACGATTGGGATCCTTTAGACCTGCACGATTTCGCTGAATTGCTTTAACAATCTTTTGGATGGCATCTTCTTGTCCAATGACTTTCCCTTTCATTTCATCACCCATCTTCAACAGACGGAATCCTTCGGCTTGAGCAACCCTTTGAACAGGAATACCTGTCATCATTGCTACAACTTCAGCCACTTTTTCTTCACTAACTATCTCTCGATTCTGTTGAAGTTCTTCTTCCCACTTCTTTTTAGATTTCTCCAACTCGTCCAAAAATGTTTTTTCTTTATCTCTAAAACTTGCAGCCAACTCAAAGTTTTGCGCCTTTACTGCTTTTATCTTATTCTCTTTGGTGCTCTCAATATTTTCTTCTAATTCCAATATATGCTTAGGAACGACGATGTTAGCGATATGAACCCGCGATCCTGCCTCGTCTAATGCATCAATAGCTTTGTCGGGTAGATGACGATCTGAAATGTACCTTTCAGTCAAACTTACACAAGCTTTAATTGCTTCAGGGGTATAAGTCACATTGTGGTGATCTTCATATTTACTTTTAATATTATTTAAAATCTCTATGGTCTCTTCTGCAGTGGTGGGTTCAATCATTATTTTTTGGAATCTACGTTCCAAAGCACCGTCTTTTTCAATATGTTGACGATACTCATCTAAAGTAGTAGCGCCAATACATTGAATTTCTCCACGTGCCAAAGCAGGTTTAAGCATATTGGCAGCATCCAATGAGCCTGTAGCTCCACCTGCACCAACAATGGTGTGAATTTCATCAATAAAAAGGATGACGTTGGGATTCTTAGAGAGCTCATTTAATATAGCTTTGATTCTCTCTTCAAACTGCCCACGATATTTTGTACCTGCTACAATAGATGCTAAATCAAGCGTTACCACACGCTTTCCGAATAAAACCCGTGAAACTTTACGTTCAATGATACGTAGTGCCAACCCTTCGGCAATGGCTGATTTCCCAACCCCAGGTTCACCTATAAGTACTGGATTGTTTTTTTTGCGTCGGCTTAAAATTTGCGCCAATCGTTCAATTTCACGCTCACGCCCAACAATTGGATCCAATCGCCCTTCTTCGGCAGCTTTGGTGATATCTATACCAAAATTGTCTAAAACAGGGGTTTCGCTGCTCGTTTTACCTGCGGATCCCTTACTTCCTTCCGAAGAAGATCCTCCGCTGCCAAATGGACTGTCCTGATCATCGTCTTCTGGCATTTGGGATCTGCTGGTAGGCATCTTTGTCGAAAGTAATTGTTTTAGTGAATCGTACTTTACATTGAATGTTTCCATAATTTCAGCTATTGAACCGTGTGAATCACGCAAAAGTGCTAATAATAAATGAACAGTGGTCACTTTATCCACCTTAAAAAAACGGGTCTCTAATAAAGAAAGCTTTAGCACTTGTTCAGTTGAACGTAACAAAGGTATATGTGCTCTATCTATCTCTGCAGAAGTGCCTCGCACTTTGTCTTCTAATATCTCTTGCAACTGTTGAATGTCGACTTTAAGTTTTTCTAATAGTTTTAAAGCGTTGCCTTTTTTATGCAAAATCAGTCCCAACATCAAGTGCTCAGGGGCTATAAATTGGTTGCCCAGCCTTATTGCCTCCGTTTTGCTTAACGCAAGAACGTCACGAACACGTGGTGAAAAATTTAAATCCATATTTTTAATAGTTCGTTTTTAATTTATCTAACATATCTGTTAAAGACAGACGAAGAGTTGTGCTCATCAGCTATTTGTGCATTTCTGCTTATGATTGTGCTGCATCTTTCAAACAATGTCCATATAGTCTTCAACAATAGTGTTTAATATAACACAAAATAAGGAGATTTGTGCTTGCATTTAACTATTTTTAAACACTTTCCTTTAAAAGCCCAGTGGCAGCTAATTGAATTGGTTAAATAAAGTCACTCTTTGGTAATTTTAAAATACAAAAATACTACATTTTAAAGAAATACCATATAGTCCTCCATTGTTAATAAAAACAAGTGCTACATATTTTAATCTTATATGAAAAATGACTAATTTAGTCGTGTAATAAAGCGGTTCTATTTGAGGGCTTTTTTTATGTTACAGACTCATCAAAAAAGAATTAAATGACTGAAGGAGAAAAAATAATTAAAATCAACATTGAAGAGGAAATGAAGTCAGCTTACATTGATTATTCAATGTCAGTGATTGTTTCCAGGGCATTGCCCGATGTTCGCGACGGATTGAAACCTGTTCACCGTCGCGTTTTATTTGGTATGAACGAATTGGGAATGGCTTCCAATAAATCGCATAAAAAGTCAGCCCGTATTGTGGGTGAAGTCTTGGGTAAATATCACCCGCATGGCGACACTTCCGTTTATCATGCTATGGTACGAATGGCTCAGCCATGGTCGATGCGATATCCATTGGTAGATGGACAAGGAAACTTTGGATCTGTGGATGGTGATAGTCCTGCAGCCATGCGTTATACTGAGGCGCGTCTTAATAGATTATCTGAAGAGACGTTGATGGACATTGATAAAAACACAGTTGATTTTCAACTGAACTTCGATGACTCATTAAAAGAGCCCACTGTTTTGCCCACAAGAATTCCATTATTGATGGTAAATGGTGCGTCGGGTATTGCGGTGGGAATGGCTACAAATATGGCTCCACACAACCTATCTGATTCTATTGATGCCATTATTGCGTATGTAGATAACCACGATGTGGAAATAGAAGAATTAATTGAAATTCTTAAAGCTCCAGACTTTCCTACCGGCGGTACAATTTATGGGTATCAGGGAGTAAGAGATGCTTTTCTTACGGGTAGAGGACGTATCGTTATTAGAGCAAAGACAGATATTGAAACCGACAGTAGTGGTCGAGAGAAAATAATTATTACAGAAATTCCTTATTTGGTCAATAAGGCGGAGCTAATTATAAAAATCGCCGATCTTGTTAATGACAAAAAAATTGACGGGATTTCTAACGTCAATGATGAGTCCGACCGTGATGGAATGCGTATTGTTGTTGATTTAAAAAGAGATGCGATTGCTAATGTTGTATTAAACCACCTCTTTAAATATACCGCTCTTCAAACCTCGTTTAATGTTAACAACATTGCTTTAGTTAAAGGAAGACCACAAATGCTTAATCTTAAAGATTTAGTGGTCAACTTTGTAGAACATAGGCACGATGTGGTTACCCGTCGCACTGAATTTGAATTGGATCAAGCTGAAAAGAGAGCTCATATACTCGAAGGATTAATTATTGCGAGTGATAATATTGATGAAGTCATAAAAATTATTCGTGCTGCAAGTAATCCAGATCAGGCGCGAGAGAATTTAATTGAACGGTTCGACCTGAGTGAAATTCAATCTCGTGCAATTGTTGAAATGCGCTTACGTCAACTTACAGGTCTTGAGCAAGATAAGTTGCGTGGAGAATACGATGATTTGGTGAAGGAAATAGCTCGTTTAAAAGATATTTTAGCAAATGTTCATTTACGGATGGAGATTATTAAAAACGAGTTGCTAGAGATTAAAACAAAATATCACGACGAACGACGTACAGATATTGTGTATTCTTCTGAAGAATTTAATCCAGAGGATTTCTATGCAGATGAAGAGATGATTATAACTGTATCTCACTTAGGATATATCAAGCGTACACCATTAACTGAGTTTAAAACGCAGATTAGGGGTGGGGTGGGATCAAAAGGAGCAGGGATGCGTGATGAGGATTTCATCGAGCATATCTATCCTGCATCTATGCA
>CAZJDS010000133.1:0-7050 GCA_964544795.1 uncultured Alkaliflexus sp.
TAAGAGGCAATAATTGGTGTAATATTTCATAACTTTTAGTCAATGGTGCTTCAAAAGGATTGGGTGTATCTTCAATGCTAAAAGGACTAAAGCCCAATGCGTCGTGTGCACCAAATGCATAAAAAACGCGAGCATCGTTGCCAGCTTCATTACGAATTTCTGGAATAAAAAGTGGATTGATACCTGGAACATGGTATTGTTTGCACCACTTATCAAATCCAGGATCGTATATATCAGGAGCATAAAAATCTACAGAAGGTGCTACCAGTTTCCACATATCCATCAGATGAGCCAAAGGTCCTGCCGAAGGGTAAGCTCCTGGTTTACGACCACGTGAGTTAAGAGCGGCATTCAGGAAAACGGGTAAATCATAAACCTCTTTACCTGCAGCAGCCATCTCTTCCACATAAAGACCATAATACCAGGTCATAAATAACTCATCTGTAAATAAATTATCTCCAAAAACCTCTGCCCAACTCCCTTCAACAGGCTTTTCATTGAGACTCCACCTTTCATAAAGGTGTTGTGAGATTAATTTACCTGGTTTTTCCAACAAATTAAAAACTTGCTCAGGCACCTTAGATTGAAAAGCTTCTTCTGCAACCTTACTGTAATCACGTGCATCTGGAATCATTCCAATTTCATTCTGCAATTGTATCATGAGCACTGTTCGATGATCGTTATCAAACTTTGCAAGATGTGAAAGCAATTGCACATAAGCTCTTTTATCAATTTCAAGATTATCACTGGAGAAAGGCGTTAAAATCTCCTGAGGTGTACCATCTTTAGTTAAAACTCTTGGGAACCTCTCCCAATCTTTTTTGACCCATAATGGAACATAGCAGGACATGCTATTTTTCCAGCTTCCAAACCATAAAAAAACCACTTTCATATTGTGTTCCCTTGCACCAGCAAGTATGCCATCAACCAAACTGAAATCAAATTTCCCCTCAACAGGTTCCAACAACTCCCAATAGATAGGAATCAAAACTGTATTTAGCTTCATTGCATGTAAATGTGGCCATACCGCATTTATGCTTTCAATATTGGAAGCAGTTGAATTTCCCAACTCCCCACCCAGTATTAAAAATGGTTCTCCATCGACCCTAAGAGAGAAAGCATCTCCTTTAGGCTTAAGTTTCAGCTCTTTCGTCCCTTTAGTGCAAATAGAAAATAAAGGAAGAAAAAGAAGGAATGGAAGAAAAATTATTTTTCGCATGATCAAAACAATTCTATTTTTGATAATTCCTGCGCAATAGAAACGCGTATGTGCAGGAATTACTTGGATTTAGGGTCTACATTTTTCTATAACTCTCTTCAGGTCCAAGATAAGAGGGCATCAAACCTCCAGTATCTATCACGATCTTTTGTAAAACCAAACCTGGAGATACCATATGAAATATAAGCGTATGATTACCAGCCTGATCTATTATATGCTCTGTAACATGGGCCATCGATTGATTGGATACCATGCACTCCCAAAATTTTAATGACTCATCCTCATGAGTATTAACTATAACTGGCTCTTCATCGTTAAAGGAAATTCCATATTTTAAACCTTCCCCTCCAGGATAATTCAAGGTTGGTGAAAAACAAGCATACACTTTTACCTTGCCTGGGTTCCGAATATATACCGAATACTCCAATGAGGGACCCTCTCCTGCTTTCTGCTCATCAACTCTATAAGGCTGAGCAACAACTCCATCAAGCGTACGGCCAATATCTGGGATTACTTGCCACTTAATTTCATCTGTTTCATTCAAATCAGAAAAGTGAGAGGACTCCATGGATATATAACCATTGGTTTCAACAAAACCTTTAACCGCTGATTTTTCAATAGCTGAGGGATTCCAAGCTGAAAGCTGAACTTTCATCTTTCGCTTACCCGCTTTCACTTCAATTTCAGCATCAGAAGTTCCCACTGGCGCCAAATTCCAATCTATAGAAACATGTATTTTCTCTACGTCTTCAACTGTTCCACTACTTCTACTCAATTTCACCCAGTTTTGTTTCGATTGAGCTTTATATCTAAAAGGTTGACTCCCTTTATTGAAAAGCTCCATATAATAAGATGGGTTGTTGAACAGATCAAATTCGGGCAACCTATTGTTCTCATTTGAATAAACTTCTTGAGCACCTTCAATAATCATATCAGGGTAAGCCCCAATTTTAGCATCTACTTGAAATGTCTTGGGAATAACATTGAAAGGAGGTTGTTGCCAATAAGTGTAACCAATACGAGTTTGCGACATCATATGATTCCATTTGCCATTGGAGATGCCTGTGTGGAAATGATTCGTCATCAAAGAGTCCAATCCAAAATAGTATTTCACACTATCTGCCATCTGATTGGTCATGGCTCGCTCTTGCTTGGCAAACTCATGATTCTTTGCAGTGGCATGATACAAATTGTATAAATTGGCTGTTGCCTCAATGGGATACAGAACCAACTGATAGTATGCATCACGATAATTTTCTGGCAAAAGCTTATTGACTTTAGCAGCTTTAGCAGCCAAAGTATTGTATTCATTTGCTACACGCTCAAACTCCCGATAATTCAGTAGTGAGTAGGTCTCCTCATTCAACAGTTCGGGTTTACGACGCCCATTTATTTTACCATAATGGTTCATAAACTCAGCTATTTCAATGGCATATTGCTCACCAAACTGCTGACGAGTCCAAGCCACTGAATATGGAATGATGTCTTCGGCATCAAAACGATCGGGATCCCAAGCCAAATCAAGATAAAACTGAATAGGAAACTCCATAGGTTTCAAATCTCCCACATTAACTACCCAAATTTTATCAACACCGTATTCATAAGTTAATTTATTTTGCTCCCATATTTTTGGAAGTGGATTGGTGTTGATCCATTTATAATTACGTGGTCCTCCCACATAGTCAAAATGATAATACATACCCAAACCACCTTTTCTTGCACGCTCTTCATCGCCTGGCATACGACGCACATTGCCCCAGTTGTCATCACAATACAGTAGGGTTATGTCATCTGGAACACGCATACCCATATCGTAATAGTCTTGTACTTCTTTATATAAAGCCCATACCTGAGATGTTTCTTTAGCTGGTTTCTCAGATACCTCTTCTATTATTCCTCGTTGATTGTTAATGATATCAGTCAACAAATCTATATTTCTATTGTCGCTCATAGCTTCATCACCATCACCACGCATACCAATGGTTACAAAACTTTCATTACCCAAGTTACGTTCTACCCCTTCACGCCAAAAAGCATCCAAGTTTTCTTTGTTTTTAGTATAGTCCCAAGGGCCTTTACCATAGCGAGACCACTCCACATGAGCCCGCATCATGGGTTCGTGATGTGTGTAGCTGATAACCACACCATACTCGTCTGCCAGAAGAGGGTTGTTTGCATCATCATCGGCATGTGCTTTACCCCACATTGCTGGCCAGAGGAAGTTGCCCTTCATTCGTAAAATTAATTCGTACACTTTCTCATAAAACTGAGCATTGAAACCTCCAAAAGTTTCACGAACCCAACCTCCCAAAGCAGGTTCTTCATCGTTCAGAAAGATTCCTCGATATTGTACTTTAGGCTCACCCAAATTATAACGGCCTGCTTTCGCATAGAGTGTAGTCTGGTTAGGAACTGGAACATCGGCCCACCAATACCATGGCGAGACACCGATTTGAGCAGACAGGTCAAACATTCCAAAGATGGTACCGCGCTTATCGCTTCCCACAATTACCAATGCTTTTTTAATACCCGCAATAGGCTCGTCTACTACTTGAATTAAAGAGACTTCCCATCGGCCAGTCACATCCGTAAGATCGATTTTTCCATTGGCCACCAAATCATTGATTAATTTACTTTTACCAGCCGTTCCAACAATGATTGCATAATCAGACTCAACTGTTTCGCCTACCACCAATTCAGGCTGTATACCTGTAACCAAATGAAAATCGTTTTGAAGATGTTGTGCTACCCGTTGAACTCCAGGGAAGTCATTGGGGGAGATAAGCATGGGTACAACTTGTTTTCCATCAAATAGTGGAAACCCATTCTCGATTTGAGAAAATGATATATAAGGTTCTGTTTTAAAAGTATTGATAATTTTAGATTGTCCATATAGATTACTCATCATAAAGCCAATCACTATAAAACTTACAAGCCTTTTTAGAATATTTTTAACCATAGTCACAATTATATTTTTAATACAACGCTATTTTCTAACATTGTCTATTTAACGAGAAATTACAAATCAATACTAAAAGGAATTGCAGGCAAGCCTGACTTATTATATAAATTGGCTTTATCGGGGTTATCAGCCCATCCATATCGTATTTTTTTAGGATTTGAAACAGAGTGGGACCAAACAATTACTTCTCCATTTTTAATAATAGCATCGGCCCAAACATATTTACCATCCACTCCTGCAATTGCAAATCCGCCTAAAGAGTCACCCTTCGTCATCAATCCTTGTTCTGCATAGTTGAATTTTAGATGGACTTTCCCTTTTTTAACCTGATAATTTGAAAGCTGCGGACCAGAATAAACTACATCGTCATTATAAGCTACTTTTTGTGCAGCCAATGACAATCTTATCCCTACATCTTTTTTATTCAGAGGATGGATATCGTTCCATTCACCTATATCGTAAGCCACAGCCATAGCAGTATTAGTCAATTTAAGGACTGAAGTCTGAGCGTCACGCAGTTGAGCCATATTGCTTTCGCAAGGATCACTACAAGCCTCATTTAAATTGGCCAACTGGACATATAGAAATGGGAAATCGCCTTGATGCCACTCCTCACGCCAACTTTTAATCATGGCAGGGAAGAGATCGTAATACTCTTGAGCACGACTAATATTAGACTCCCCTTGATACCAGATCACACCTTTCATACTCAAATTTAAAAGTGGAACAATCATTGCATTGTAAAGACCGCCTGGTTTCCAACGCACAAAAGTTTGAGAGGGTAAAGGCTCCATTTCAGCTCCCATCTTCCAGTGCCAATCGCCTTTTAAATCAATAGTATGATCACCAATGGTTATTTCATAAGGCTTCTCAAGGACAAATCCTCCATAACCAGATTCATTTACTATGCGGACTACAATAGAGTTTTCTCCTGCTTTTAAAACACCATCAGGAACATCGTACCAACGTGGTGGATACTGATACCCTGTAGATCCTACCAACTTTCCATTGATATATATTTGGTCTGAATCTACTATACGTCCCATATTAAGCTTGGCTTCATGACCTTGAAGATTATCTGGGATGTAAAAATCTTTTTGAAACCACGCTACACCATTTTTAGCCCCCGTTGCACTATTTGCCCAATAACCAGGAACTTGAAAAGTCTCCCAATCATCCTTTTCAACATCGGAACTGTACCACGGGGTAGAGCTACTAAGACCTTTGTCTTTCTCATATAGTTCTTCATACCATTTTTTGCTTCTTTCTTGATCTCTACTTTCAATTTCTTGAATCAACTGGTCATTCTTAAACCGTTGCATTTCATCATAATGAATGGGAAAGTGTTGTAATGTTTCTTCACTCATCCATGCTTCAATAGGCGAACCGCCTAAACTGGTGTTGATTAATCCGATGGGAACATTATATTTTTTAAAAAGATCATTGGCAAAAAAGTAAGCTAAAGCTGAAAAAGAGAGAATGGTTTCTGGAGTTACCTCTTCCCATTTACCTCCTCCAAAATCGGTTTGCGTTTCTTTAAAATTGTAAGTTTTTGGTACTTCAAAGTATCTAATTTTAGAATTAGAGGCATGAGAAACCTCTTCTTTATAGAGGGGCAGAACCCGTTTAATGGGCAACTCCATATTAGATTGCCCAGAACAGATCCACACATCTCCAAAAAGAATATTTTTTATGATGATGGTTGAATCAATAGTTTCAATAGAAATTTGAATGGGGTCACCTGCTTCATACTCTTTTAGTTGAACTGTCCACTTCCCATCTGCACAGGCTTGAGTATGGTATATAGTATCAGGAAAAGTGACGTAAACAGAATCCTTAGGATGAGCCCATCCCCAAATATTTACTTTGGCATCACGTTGTAAAACCATACCGTCGGAAACAAATTGAGGCAGCTTTAATTGCGCTATTACCAATGAATATGGTAAAGATAGGGTGATGACTAAAATCCAATATTTAATAATTCGGTTCATCTTTCTAAGTGTTTATTAGTTCCTTGTTTTTACTTGAGAAAATAGATATCAAATAACCTTAATGTTGGTTTATAATTTAGGTAAGAGTTCTTTCTTACTATGTATAAATTCTTGATCTTAAAAATTTATTACTTCAAAATAGGCAGGTTTGGGTTGAAAATCAACACCGAACAAAAAAGGATAGTTCTTGCGTCCAGGAACTGGATGGTTATCCAATCTTAAAAGATCTTCCTGAAGCACAACATCAATAACCTGACGGTTATTAATTGGAATCCGCTGAATCGCAAATCCTAAAAAGTTATACTGTAAAGTTGCATCAGCTGGCGCTTCAAGGGTATAGTTACCTTCAATATCGGTTATGGTTCCATGAGTGGTACCGTAAACTATAACGCTAACAGAAGGCAAAGTATTACCCATTTGATCTGTTACTTTACCTTTCACTGTAATGTTTTGGGCCATAACGCCCAAGTTTAGACTTAAAAGAAGTAGCAAAATGCCATAAATCTTCTTTTTTAAAAAAAATAATTTTCATCATAAAAAAGGGTTTTTGTGAAAATAAATTAAAATTAATTGTTGTGCTTCCATACATTTTTCTTGATTTAAGGGTCAATATTAAAAGTTTTTAATTGAAAAAATGCAACTCTACTAATATAAGCTTTATTGTACATAAACTGATACTAATTTAAACTATTTGTTAAAATAACAAAAAAAGCCGCGGCCTTAAAAGGTGTAAAACAAACATATAGTTAACAAATCCTAATTTAAATATCACTAGTGTCCGGTAAAAACATTTAACCGGGTCAAACATTTTTCAGCTTAACCCGGTTTGGCTACTTTTGAGTTTCCATACAAAAAAATTAGCCATGGGTAAAAGTACA
>CAZJDS010000134.1:0-7048 GCA_964544795.1 uncultured Alkaliflexus sp.
TACATTTGTATCAGCAATATCAGGATACGCCTCAATTTTAAGTTGTGTGAAACTGTAATAGCCAGCAGCCATCAACATAAGACTTATTCCCACCACCAACCAGCGGTTTCTCAAAGAAAATATAAGAAGATTCTTAATCATAATTTACCATTGACTTACAGGATGCGTAGTAATAAATCCGCCTCTGTATTGCTTTCTTAATTCATTTAATGCTGCTTTTACTTTTCGCTCTTCATCAATAAAGGTGATGACCATAGGCGTTTCATCAAATGAAAATTGTTGCCCAGGTTGCTTCAGTCTTTGGTGTTTTCCAAAGCCAGAATGCCCCACAAAAGAGGTGACTCCTGCAATACCATTTTCCATCAATAAGCGCATGATGAAAGTATGCAAAGGCTTCATCTCTCTTAATTTGTCCTTATCAATAAAGATTTGTGCTTGTAACATTTCGATCTGTTTTAATAACCAAATGACAATCCCTTGAGTTGCATAACACCTTTCACAGCGACCTGATCATCATTTTCAACTCCGCTAAAAACGATAATTCTATCACCAATCTGCTGACCTATTTGAACTTCTCTTCGCTCAAACTCGTTGGTCGAACTTTTCACAAATACATAATGTTTGCCTTGAATAGTGATCAAAGCGTTTTCACTAACACTTTTCATATTATCTCCCTTCAACACAAAAGAAGCATTGGCAAACATTCCTGCTTTAAGCTTTTGAGATGAGTTGTTCAGCAAAACTCTGACTTTTAACATCCGAGTGGTATTATCTATGACATCGGCAACAGCGTCAATCTTTCCTGTAAACACCTCAACGGGATAAGCGGTAAATACGGCTTTACATGTTCCATCTTTCTGAATATTACTAAGCAGACTTTCGGGAATTGCACAAATAAGATATGCAGTTCCAGATTTTGCAGTTCTCAAGACTTCAGGGGCAAAACCATTGGCTCTCAGAGCTGCTTCATGTTCCATCAATGCCGCTCGTTCATTCTCCAAGTTGGCTTTTTCCATGGAGAGCTCTGTTTCAGCATTCAAAAGTTCCTGACCAGTTGCAGATCCATGTGCTTGCAAATCTTTTATCCGCTCCAACTCCAACTCTTTTTGCTTAATATTGATCTTCTCAATTTGATTAATATTAATCTGCAGCTGAATGAGTTGAGAATAACTACTTGACAAATCAGGATTGTCAAATAGAATTATATTTTTTGATGCCCCTGCACCTGATGGGAGAACAGTAGCGGCAATTTTTCCAGTTACGGACAATTCAGCTTCAATATTTTTATCCACAATCTTTTCAGTTTCAAAAAATGAACTGATCTCAGGATCGGGAAAAACAACTGAAATGCCGTCGTCGCTCACGATAGGTGAACTCTTTTCAATTTTCACCTCACTGTTTTTCCTTCCAGAACACGAGAAAATGAGCGCAGTAAGTATGAATAGGGTGATTGTTCTTTGTATCATAATGCCAATTGATTGATTAAACCTGTTGCATAAAGCAGTTGAACGTAGCTCTCACGGTACGATTGAAGTGCATCAAAATGTTGCTGTTGTGTATCCAACCAACTGCGTTGTGCCTCCAAAAAGTCTATTATAGTAGTTCCACCTTTTAAATAGGCGTTTTTAACATTCTCCAAAATAGTTTGCGACTGCTCCAGAAGTTCTTTGAACTCTTCAATATTCTGTTTCTGAAGTTGATAATCGGATTGCGCAACTGCAATTTCAGATTGAATCTGATTTTTTATAGTAAAAAGCTGTTGCTCTGCTTGATCTTTTAAATAGCGTGATCTCTTAATCTCTCCCTGGTTGCGGTCAAAAAATGGCAAGTCGATAGATAAAGAGATACCCATAAATGGAACAGCACTTTGCGGATTCCAAATAAAACCCAACTCTGGCTGCGGATAGGCAAGCGATCTTTGCAATTTAATATTGTTGTTGGAAACGTCAACCATAGATTTTGCCATCTCTATATCACTCCTATTTTCAAGGGAGTTTTTAAGCAAACTGTCGATGTCGTGCGAATTGGAAAAAATGAAAACATCTTCTGAATCAACATTCACTTCCTCTTCCACTCCCAGCAAAAACCCAAGTTCCTTTTTACGACTCCTTACTTCTTGGGCTGCAGTTTTGTATTGGATGGCATATTGTTTTGCCAACAGTTCTGTACGAAACAGTTCTGTTTGCGTAATCACTTGATTATTGAAGCGTCGTTGATTGATTTTTACCAAACTATCGGTATTCTCTTTGGCGATTTGGATAATATCTATTTGCTTTTGAGCCACCCACACTTCCAGCCACTTTTGCGCTACCTCCAAAAACAAGTTGCGCTCAGTTTCAGTATAGTTTTTCTCTTCTAATGTGAGATTCCCGAAAGCCACATTGATCTTATTTTTCCGCTGCCCGAACCACTGAATAGGCTTGGCAATCTGCCAAAGCACTTCTCTGTTGTACCTGCTATGCCAATCATTACTTTCTGAAAAGTGCTCTGAGTCCATAATTTGTAGAGACTCATTATTCAAAATAGGATTGGGGCGCAACTTTGCCGTAACCACATTGGCTTCAGCTATACCAATATTAAACTGTTCTGTTTTGAGAAATGGATTATTGGCTCTTGCAGTTTGAAGGGCTTTCTGCAGCGTATAACTCTCCTGTGCGTGCAACTGAAAGCACACAGAGAAAAAGAGAGCTGCTGTAAATAAATATTTCTGAAGTCGCATCACATTGTACCTAATAAGAAATTATTACAATGTGCAAATATCAAGAAGTTATTAAAAGATAGGTGTTAGAGAAGAGATAGAAAAAAATTAGAATTTTATTAGAAAACGTATATTCGAAAACAAAACAACATATGATATAAATGAGGACACCGAACTTGCTGAAACATAAGTTGAGCAAATTCGGTGTTCTAAAAAATCATCTAACAACAGAAACCATCATCAATCCAAATTAGCAACAGCCCTTATCTAAAGTATAGCTCTTTAAAACAGAAGCATCAGATTGGTTGGCATTAACTCTTTTAGATTTAACCCCAGGTTTATCAGCATAAACCGTTATACTAAAAATACCCGTGCCTTCTTTGTTGAAAGCTTTTACTTCATCTTGAGACAGATATTTCTCTAAGATATCATCGGGAATGGTGATGGGTTTCTCTTTTTGAACTGTAATATTTTGAAATCCTCGATCTTCAATCAATTTTAAATATTCATCTTTCTGAATAGCACCCGCAACACACCCAGCATACATTTCGGCATCTCCACGCAAAGCTTCGGGTAGTTGACCAACCAAAACAATATCAGAAATACTAAAATGTCCTCCAGGAGTTAACACTCTGTATATCTCTTCTATTACTTTTTGTTTATCAGGCACTAAATTCAACACACAATTACTGACTACCACATCAGCAACATCATTATTGACAGGCATTGCATCAATATCTCCTTCGCGAAACTCCACGTTGTTAAACCCCAATTTCTCAGCATTCAATCTTGCTTTTTGAATCATTATGGGCGTAAAATCAATACCAATAACTTTCCCTTCAGCACCCACCTCATGGCGAGCTACGAAGCAATCATTTCCAGCTCCCGAACCCAAATCAATTACAGTATCTCCTTTTTCAATCTTGGCAAAATGTGTTGGAAGACCACAGCCCAAACCTAAATCTGCTTCTTCAACATATCCGCTGGTTCCAGAGTAATCATCCATCATAATGTTGTACACTTTATTGGTAGGTCGGGTGGCACCACAACAAGAAGATGCATTTTCAACTTTCTCTTGCAGAGCTATTTTAGCATACCGCTCTTTCACAATATTTTTCAACTCGTGTTCGCTCTTCATAATTGCTGATTTAGTTCTAAGATAAAAAAGTAGATCGAGGATTTGTTTTGAATAATTATCGGATAATATAGACAACTACTTCATCTACAAAATTAACATTGATTTTTTAGTTGACAATTTTTCCAATCTGGAAATAAAAAGATATAAAAATCTTAACTTGTTGTTAACTTAACTAAGAAAGTTGTTCCCTGGGATAAGGAAGAAGAGACTGAAATTGTTCCATTGTGCAGTTCAATTATTTTTTTTGAAAGCGAAAGTCCAATGCCATTTCCATCTGCATACTCTTTGTTGTCTCCGCGATAAAATGGAAGAAAGATATTTTTCAAATCTTCGGGAGAAATCCCAATCCCATGATCTATAAATCTCAAATTGATCGCTTCCGAGTTAAAAGAGAGTGAAACTGTACTTTGGTGATTGTCAGAAAACTTACATCCATTCTCAAAAAGATTGACAAATGCCGTAGTCAACAAATATTCATTCCCCTGGATAGAAATTTCCTGATCGCTCCCAAAGTCATTCTCAAAGTGAATATCTATACTGTAATCAGAGTTACTCTGCTGAACCTGCTGCCTTGCATCTAACAGTACCTCATCAATACGAATGGTTTTAAATGCTATTTCAGAAGTATCGTAACTGGCTTTAGCCAAATCGAGCAAACTATTAGAGAGCCGAGCCAATTTTCGGGCATCGCTGAGAGCATATTGCACAGCACTTTTATACTCTTCTATATTCCGCTTTTTATTCAACGACAGTTCCAACTCGGCAATAATGGCTGCAAGAGGAGTGCGCATTTCGTGTGATATGTTGGAAACAAAATGCTTCTGTGCTTCAAAAGAGTTTTCCAAACGATTCAGCATATCGTTAAAAGTATGTGCCAACTCAGAAAGTTCATCTTTACTTCCATCTGCTGTTAATCTCAAATCCAGTTGGTTGGCGGAAATCCGTCTTGCTTTTTCCATCATCTCTGTAATCGGCTTAAACGTTCTTTTAGAGAAATATCGCCCTGCAACGTAAATGAAAAGAATTGAGATGATAAAAACGATGCTGATGGTTCGATACAAACTGTCTAATTTGTTGTATCCATATTGATCGTAAGCGGTAGCGGTAATGATATAAGTTTCACCTTCATATTCATAGGGTAAACCCACCACCTGCCAATCTTCTTGATAAAACTGCATTGCCCCCTTCTGATATATACCTTCAATCATTTCGGGCGTCTCTTTCACAAGGTCAATATCTATCGCATCATGATAGAGTAACTGAAAGTTTCTTGTGTATATAGCGACTTCAACCTCATTCAAAACCTTTCTGTTGCTTCTGTAAATGTCTTGTAAGGTAGTAGCGTCCACTTTTGCATCAAAAAAGAGATTGGCTTTGGTAATGGCTTCTTTTTGCAATACAACAAAGAACTCTTTCTCTCTGTTCTCTTTCGCTGAGTAGTAGGGAATAAAAGCAAAAACCAGAAGAATAGTGGCAGTAATTAGTGTAAATAAAAGAGTTAAACGAGTTCTTATTTTCACTATAAATGGAGTTAAAACAATAAATTAAAAGGATATGTATGGCTTTTCTTGGTGACGTAAAGAGTACGACATTCTCAAACCGTTATAAACATACTTTGAGAGTAAAAACTCTCAATTTGTATAATAATGAACCATGATAGGAATACAATGTTCTGCAAATGTTGCTTTTAAGCTTCAATATTATCTTTTCTTGTATTCATCAGACTGGCATTTTTAAAATGTCTGTTTATTTCATGAATCAATCTATATGGTCTATTAAATGCTTCTTGAGATAGTTTGAAATAATTAGATAGCTTTCGTATCGTTGCTTTAGAAAGTCCTTTGTGATAATTAAGAATCTTTGATATTGTTCCTTTAGATAGGTTTAAAATTTCGACTAAGTCTTTTGCCTTTAATTCGTTCTCTTCCATTAAAGCTTTTAGCAATTGTATTGGGTCATTATCATTAAATGTATTATGCTTATTATCCCAGTCAGCAATCAAAAGAGTGATTAATTCAATTTCGTCCTCTGTTGCTTGATTCTCGTTAAGAATCAACTTCTCTAAGATGTCACAGTACTGTTTGTATTGCTTAACATCTTTTATCACTGTATATTTCAATGTTTTCATTTACTTATTTGCAAATATACTCGATAAGTTTCACAAAAGGAAACAATCATTATTATCTATTTAGTACGAAAGTTCTTTTATCCAATTTCGAATAACACAATAAATAAAAACGGCTTGTCAACGAAAAGAAGATTATTCGTCACTCTTTAAAATAAATCCCATCCCCGACTTTGTATGAATGAGCTTTTGGTCAAAATTTTTCTCAATCTTTTTTCTGAGATAGTTGATATATACATCAATAAAATTGGTTCCTGTATCGAAGTGAGTATCCCAAACTTTCTCCGCAATTTCCACACGCGATAAAACACGCTCTGGATTCTGAAGCATAAATTTCAAAAGGTTAAACTCTTTTGGAGTTAGGTTGATCTCTGAGCCGTTGCGCTTTACAATTTTCGTATCAAGATTCATTTCCAGATTGGCATATTTTAAAATATTGCCAGAAATTCTTGTGGAGTTATTATTTCGTTTCAGTAAAGCGCGCATACGAACCAGCAGCTCTCGCATTTCAAAAGGCTTCACAAGATAATCATCGGCACCCGCATCAAACCCCTCCACCTTGTCGTCTGTTGTTCCCAGCGCAGTAAGCATAATTATGGGGATATCGGGATTTGTATCTCGTATATATTTACATAAGTCGAGGCCATCCATTTTTGGAAGAATGATATCAAGAATTGCCAAATCGTAATGATTCTGGGCTGCCAACTTTTTCCCCGAAAGTCCATCATAGGCAACAGTCGTAACAAAGCCTTGCTCTTGCAACCCTCTTTGGATGAGTTCAGAAACTCTTAAATCATCTTCTACTATTAATATCTCCATTCTTATAAAGATACAATTCTCACTACTGTTGTATATGCGTTACTATTTTCGACGCTGTAAATTCCGAAAACAGATCGCCTGGAGAATAAATTCCATCTTTATAAATACCATGGCTCATACTTCCAGTAGAAGAACCTCCATAAAAGATCTTATACGTTTCGTCTTCAACGAACGATGGTGTAGAAATAAAAACAGATTGATGTTTCTGCGAGGGTGAAAAAGTGAGCAGCTCTTCACCCGACTTCTTTTGAATATGAAAAAGAGTCCC
>CAZJDS010000135.1:0-7044 GCA_964544795.1 uncultured Alkaliflexus sp.
GATTTGGATCAGGCAGAGCGAGAGTCTGTTATGTTAAATTTTAGAAATAGAAAGACAGAAATCTTAGTGGCTACCGATATTATTGCTCGTGGCATTGATGTGGATGGTATTGATTTGGTTATAAATTATGATGTTCCCAATGATGCAGAGGATTATGTGCATCGTGTGGGGAGAACAGCCAGAGCTCAATCCACAGGTGTTGCATTAACATTCATCAATGATAAAGAACAAGAGCAATTTGGGATGATTGAAAAGCTTATAGATACCGTAATATATAAGTCACCTCTTCCAGAAGGGTTTGAACCTGGCCCAGAATATCATCCTGAAAAATCTTATAAGAAGACCTTTTACAAGAAAAAGCCAGGAGGAGCTTCAAGACCTGGGAAGAAAAATTTTAGAAGAAAAAACTAACAGCTTTTATAAAGGTAGTGTTCAAGTTTAGTAAATTTAGTATTCAAAGTGTTGGAGCCTCTATTATTTTATAAGTTGTATATAAAGTAAGGGGCTCTTTTCGTTTTGAATGGATATCATTGCATCTTGCAAGTAAAAATATTTTGTGATATGATATTAGATATTATTGTCAAAGAGACCAATATTTCAAAAAAGCAGATAGAAAACACCCTACTTCTGTTTAATGAAGGAGCAACTATTCCTTTCATTAGTCGCTATAGAAAAGAGATGACTGGTAGTTTGGATGAGGTGGAAGTAGGCACCATCAAGGAGCGATACGAAAAACTACAGGAGATTGAAAAGCGTCGTGAAAGTATATTGTCAACCATTGATGAACAAGGGCAATTAACTCCAGAACTTAAAAAAGCGCTGGAATCCACTTGGGATGCCAATGAATTGGAAGATTTATATCTTCCTTACAAACGTAAGCGGAAGACCAGAGCTACAATGGCTAAAGAGAGGGGTTTGGAACCTTTAGCTGATGCTATTATGTATCATAATGTACGAGATGTTGATACCAAAGCCATGTGTTTTATCAATGATGAGGTTCCTACAGCTGAAGATGCTTTGCAAGGAGCACGAGACATTATTGCGGAAAGGATAAATGAAGATGCAAAGGCGCGTGAAATAACGCGTACTATTTTTGAGCGACAAGCGATAATTAGCTCCAGAGTTGTAAAAGGAAAAGAGGAAGAGGCAATAAAATATCAAGATTACTTCGATTATTCAGAAGCTATTCAGCGTTGTCCTTCGCATCGTTTACTGGCTCTTCGTCGAGGAGAAAAAGAGGGGTTTTTGAAAGTATCCGTTACGCCAGAACCAAAAGTGGTCTTAGAGCGTTTGAGTCGCTTGTTTGTTAAAGGAGTTGATGGAGCTTCTCAGCAGGTACAAATAGCGTTGGAAGATGGTTATAAAAGATTGCTAAGTCCTTCCATCGAAAATGAAACAGCAAATGTAATTCGTGAAAAAGCTGAGTTAGAAGCCATTCGAGTATTTACAGCAAATATGCGGCAATTGTTACTGTCGCCTCCATTGGGGCAGAAACGTGTGTTGGCAATTGACCCAGGTTTTAGAACTGGTTGCAAGGTGGTCTGTTTAGGTTCGCAAGGAGAATTGTTACATAATGAAACCATCTATCCTCATGCACCACAAAATGAAACAAAACAAGCTTACCGAAAATTAGATACTCTTATTGAATCTTATAAAATTGAGAGTATTGCCATTGGCAACGGTACTGCCAGTAGAGAAACTGAAAGTTTAATTCGCAATATGCACTTTAATCGTGATGTTCAGGTGTTTGTTGTGAGTGAAGATGGTGCATCGGTCTATAGTGCAAGTAAAGTGGCTCGAGAGGAGTTCCCAGAGTACGATGTAACTGTTCGTGGTGCTGTTTCCATTGGACGCAGGCTTATGGATCCATTGGCAGAGCTGGTAAAAATTGATCCTAAATCTGTAGGAGTAGGCCAGTATCAGCACGATGTGGATCAAAATAAATTGAAAGAATCGTTGGATCAGACGGTGGAGTCTGTAGTGAATAGTGTGGGTGTGGAGCTTAATACCGCAAGTCATCATCTGTTGACTTATGTCTCAGGTCTTGGACCTCAATTGGCTAAAAACATCGTAGAATTTAGAAATGAAAATGGTCCTTTTACAAATCGCAAGTCTTTGATGAAAGTACCGAGATTGGGTGCTAAAGCATTTGAACAATCTGCAGGTTTTCTTCGAATTCGAGATGCAAAAAACCCTCTTGACAATTCTGCAGTTCATCCAGAAGCGTATGCAATTGTCGAGAAAATGGCTAAAGACCTCTCTTGTAGTGTTTCAGATTTGATACAAGACAAAACTCTACGCGAGAAGATCGATTTGACGAAGTACGTTTCGGATAAAGTGGGTATGCCTACTTTAAAAGATATCATCGCTGAACTTGAAAAACCTGGTCGCGATCCAAGAAAGATAATTAAGGTTTTTGAGTTTTCCCCTCATGTTAGGTCTATTGAAGATTTACGTCAAGGAATGGTCTTGCCTGGTATTGTTACCAACATTACTAATTTCGGAGCTTTTGTGGATATTGGTGTGAAGCAGGATGGATTGGTTCACATTAGTCAGTTGGCCGATCGATATATTTCAGATCCTAATGACGTAGTTTCTCTGCATCAACATGTGGAAGTAAGGGTTTTGGAGGTAGAGATTGAGCGAAAGCGTATTCAATTATCTATGAAAATGGAATAAATCCATTTTCATAGATAATCTTATTTAAGAAATGGTCGTGGCTGTTTATTTCCTAATAAAAAGTCTAATGTTTTAGGTTGATCTGACTCCATTGAAGATACAATAATTATCTTTTGATCGGTTGAATCATAGAAAAAAGCTTTGTTGCTATCAGCCGAAAACTCTTCTATAGAGTAAATCATTTTAGTTGATTCTATTTGACTATCCAGTTTGTTCTTGGAAGCAGAACCTGGTGGTGTACTGCTGTTACATTTTGCAATTATCAAAATAAGCGAAATGTAAAATGTAATTGTGAGTAGTTTCATTTTTGATGTGCTTTACTTTTTAATTATAAATTCAACATTAATTGTAATAGCGATTTAACATATGGAGTATGCTAATCTTCTATCTACTGGTAAATATAGTTTCTTTAAAAAATAAATCCAATTGCAAATTGACCAGTGTTCATAAAGTTTTGACAAACAAATCTCTTTTTAGGACAAGCTTACCCTAAATTTCATCTACATGGATTTTTAACGTTAATTTGAATATTTAAACACTTTCATATTCTTGTGTTTTAAAGATTCTTTTGTACAAGTAGATGAATGTTATACAGCAGGAAGACAATTAAAGAGGGAAGTTTACGTATCTTTTTTCAAAAAAAAAAGATATTTATAGAATAAGTGATCTAAAGAAATTTTGAATGAACTTTTTGAGAGAAAGTTAAATTTTCTCCAATGCCTGATCAAGATCGTTAATAATATCGTGGATATGTTCGATTCCGATTGAAAGCCTTAACATTCCAGGACCTATCTTCATCTCTTTTTTTTCTGTTTCATCGAAGTCCCAATAGATGGTGGAGGAGGGGTGAATAATCATTGACTTGTTGTCACAAAAATTTGTGCCTCGACGAATCATCTTTAGTGCATCCATAAAATCGTAACAGCGTTGTTTTTTACCCAAATCCAAATTTATTAGGCATCCACCTGTTCCATTAAAATACTTTCTTGTTAGATCGTAATAAGGAGAAGAGGGAAGGGATAAATAATGGATCTTAACAATTTTTTTATGATCCTTTAAGTGGTTCGCTACTTGTAGAGCATTCTCATTGGTCTTATCAACTCGTAACGGGAGTGTTTCTAAACCTAAAAGTTGGAGCCATGCGCTGTGGGGTGATAAGCAGGCGCCTATATTTCTATAGATTTCTTTATATAACCTTTTAAAAAAGGCTCTACTTCCATATTTTTCGTAATCTGTTTGCAACTTAGGATTGTGCCTCCACTTGTTGGATTTAAATATTTGGATAGATCCGCCTATAGAGGTGGCTCCTCCTGAAATGAATTTCGTGTTGGAGAAAAGTTCGATGTCTATTTTATAATTTGCTGCTTGAAATAGATAGGGAGTTAAAATACTATTGTCAATTACCAAAACGATATTTTTGTGTTCGGCCCATTTAGCTATCTTCTCAATATCAAAGAGAATTAATTGTGGGTTAGTTGGAATTTCTATGAATATAGCTCTGGTTCGTGCGTTACAATTTTTTTCTATCTCATTTAGGTCATTAAAATCTGTAAATCTTGCTTCCACTCCGCATGATGCAAGAGTTTTTGCAAAAAATGAGTAGGTGTTTCCAAATAGATATTTTGAAGTTATAATATTATCTCCGTTGCTACATAGCGTCAAAAAGACGTTGGATATGGCCGCCATCCCTGAACTTAGGCACAAACTATCTTCCGATTTGCTAAATATTTTTAGTCTTTGTTGTAGTTCGGCTACTGTGGGGTTCGATATGCGAGAGTATGCAAACGCATCGTTATTACCTCTAAATGCCACCTCCATAGTTTCTGAATTCTCAAAATCAAAAGAGGCGGTCTCATAAATGGGCATTTTTAGACTACGATATTTTTCGGAGATCTCTTTTTCTCTCTTTCCGTGAATGAGAAGTGAGCTAATATGTTGTTGCATTCTCTATATTATTTTAGGAGTTGTAAAAATACGTTTTTTTAATTATGGATGAAACCAAAAAAATCAATAATTAAAAATAATAAAACTGGCAGATACTAAAATAGTGTTTATATATAGTTTTGAGGTGTTTAAGACAAAAAGATATTAAATACTTTTGTTTAACTTGTTGCAATATAAATATAGCTTATAGATTATCAATAATTCCTATCTTTTAGCAGAACATATTAACTGTTAATCATTTACTACAACAACTGTTTATCTTTAGTCTAAATAATGTTTATATTTTGACTAAATGTTTTGCATCTGTTTATTCTTTGTCTATATTTGTTATACAAAACTAAATAAAAATTTCAGCCATGACAACGATTCAGTTTAACAATCATCTGCTTAGTTTGCAGGATAAATTGCTTTATTTTGCTTTGAGTTTGACTGCCAATGATGATGATGCTAGGGATTTGTTACAAGAGACTACTTTGAAGGCATTGACCTATCGTAATCAATTTACGGCAAATACAAACTTTAAAGCTTGGGTTTTTACAATAATGAAAAATACTTTCATTAATAATTACAGAAGAAATCAAAAGACACGTAATACTTTCGATGGAAATGAGGATGCTCTTCGGGTGGCTTACAAGCGTAACTTTGCTTCTGAAACTCCCGAAATGGTTCATAATGTAACAGAGATGAATAGTTACATTGATAAGTTGGGTGACGATTTTAGAATTCCTTTTAGAATGCATACCGATGGATATAAATATAAAGAAATTGCAGAAAATTTGAGTTTGCCTATCGGAACAGTTAAGAGCCGTATCTTCTTTACTAGAAAGAAGTTGCAAGCTATGTTGAAAGATCACGAAGGAAGTTATGCAAATTAATTTAATATTTTTTGAACAATTTGCGCATTCAAGTGCTTTATTAGTTGAATTAATATAGTTTTGGGTTTAGGTTTAGTAGATGAGTGGACAGCCGGATTTGACGAAAGTTAATTCCGGCTGTTTCTTTTCTTTTTATTTTGATTATTTTGGAGGTTGAAAACAAGTGAGTGATATCAAATCCATTTTCGGTATTTAATATGTATTAAGAATAAACTTTTCAAAAGTTGCTCGTGTATGTCGATAATTATGCATGCCTATAATTAATTTTATTGTTTCCTTCCACTATCTAAAAAGTATTTATAGACTGATTAAATTGAATTATGAAAAACTCCACCCTGGCTCGTTACGATCGAATCTATGAACAATTATCAGAGTTGTTAAGCGCTTCTGAACATCCTTTTACCCGAATGGCTACTGTTGCAGCCCTTTTGCACCATAAGATGAAGGGTTTCTTTTGGACAGGTTTTTACTTTTTGGAGGATAATGAGTTGATTGTGGGACCCTACCAAGGACCAGTAGCCTGTTTAAAGTTAAAAAAAGCCACCGGAGTTTGTTGGGCTTCCGTTATTCAGGGTAAGAGTATAGTTGTCCCTGATGTTCACGAGTTCCCGGGTCATATCGCCTGCTCCTCGCTCACCAACTCAGAAATCGTAGTCCCTGTAAAAAATAGGCAAGGAGAGATAGTTGCCGTGTTAGACGTGGATAGTCGAGAATTTGGTAGATTTAACGAGATGGATCAACAAGGACTCGAAAAAATTGTTCAGCTTATTTATAACTGAAACTGTAATCTAAAGTAAAATGATGTCCAATAAAACAGTGTTGATTACTGGTGCGGCCAGAAGAGTTGGTAAGGCTTTGACAAAGCGTTTTGCTTTGGAGGGATGGAATGTTGTTATCCATTACAACTATAGCAAAAATGATGCGTTGAAGCTATCTACGGAATTGAGTCAGCTATTCCCTCAGCAAATTTTCCCAATTATAGGTGCCGATTTATCATACGGAGAACAAACTGTTATTAAGCTTTTTGACAATTTGTCTAAATTAAGTATTGATAAATTAGATGCGTTGATAAATAATGCTTCAGTCTTTTATCCTGGATCGTTAAAAGAGACCGACAGCTCTTTACTTCATAAAAGTTTTAAAATAAATTTTGAAGCTCCATTCTTTCTGATGCGTCATTTTTATCTTTTATATGGCTATGGTTCCATTCTAAACTTATTGGATACGAGAATTGTTGACAATGAGTCTTCGCATGGTGCATACTCCTTATCTAAAAAGGCATTGATGAATGTTACTTCAATGGCTGCCTTGGAGTGGGCACCTTCTGTTCGGGTAAATGGGTTAGCTCCAGGTCCAGTTTTGCCTCCTCCAGGAAAAGATGAAGTCCATTTGGAAAAAGTGATAGCATCCACCCCTTTACAAAAAGTAGTAGAGCTTGACAACTTGGTGGAAAGTGCTTATTTTCTAACTACCAATGATGCAATTACTGGACAAATTATATTTTGTGACTCAGGTGCACATTTAAAATAATGATATGGCAACAATT
>CAZJDS010000136.1:0-7025 GCA_964544795.1 uncultured Alkaliflexus sp.
TTCTCTCTATTGGATAATCTTTCATAAATCCACTTCCACCATGAATCTGTAAGGAATCATATGCCAACTCATTGCAGTACTCGCTAGTCATCCCTTTTAACAAAGGAGTAAAAACATCTGCCAACCGTTGGTAATACTTCATCTCATCTCGCTCTTCCTTGCTAAGCTGCCTTTCTTGACTGATGTGACTGTATGTTTTATAAATATCCACATAACGACAAGTCTCATATAGCAAAGTTCTGGAGGCGTCTAATTTTGCCTTCATATTTGCCAGCATCTCATATACAGCCGGAAATTCGATAATAGATTTGCCAAACTGTTTTCGCTCTTCTGCGTATGAAATTGCCTCACGGTAAGCGGCTTCTGAAATCCCCACCGACTGAGCACCAATTCCCAAACGCGCACCATTCATCAAAGCCATTACATACTTGATCAACCCCAATTTGCGATCGCCCACCAATTCAGCAGGTGCGTTTTTAAAAACCAATTCGCAGGTGGGAGAGCCTTTGATGCCCATTTTATTCTCAATACGACGTATAATTACTGCTTTGTGATTTCGATCATATATGAACATAGACAATCCCCGACCATCACTGGTACCTACCTCGCTACGAGCTAAAACCAATGAAACATGTGCATCACCATTGGTAATAAAGCGCTTCACGCCATTTAAATACCATTTGCCATCCTTCTCATTTAAGGTAGCTTTTAACTGCACAGCTTGAAGATCTGAACCAGCATCAGGCTCCGTCAAATCCATCGCAGCTGTTTCGCCATTAGAGATACGTGGTAAAAATCTTTCTTTCTGATCTTCCGTAGCAAACTCATTGATGGTTTCCGCACAATCCTGTAAGCCCCAAATATTTACAAATCCAGCATCGGCTCGCGAAACAATATCAGCAGCCATGATGTAGGGAACAATTGGAAAGTTGAGGCCTTCATATTTTCTGGGAAGAGTAATACCCATCAAGCCAGCTTTTACCAATGCCTCCAGATTCTCTTGAGTGCCTTTTGCATAAATCACCTCATTGTTAACAATAGAAGGACCTTCAGCATCTACATCTGCAGCATTGAGTGCAACTATATCACCGCAAATTTCACCCACAATTTCCAGTACTTTTTCGTAACTGTCCATTGCATCTTCAAAATCTACAGGTGCATAATCAAATTTGTCTTTATCTTCAAAATCACGCTCTTTAAGAGCTACAATTTTTTTCATCAACGGATGTTGTAAATGAAAAAGAAGATCTTCGTTATCTGAGAAAAAATTTGCCATTTTTATTTATGGTTTAAAACCAATAAAGGTTTTGAATAGAACTTAAATGAATACAACAGATGAATTATTTACTGTTTTTCTTGTAGTATTTAATCATCCGTGGAATGACCTCCATAGCATCGCCCGTTACCACATAATCAGCAATTTTATTAATGGGCGCATTTTGATCGGTATTGATGGCAATCACCATTGCCGACTCTTCCATTCCAGCAGTGTGCTGAATTTGGCCTGAAATTCCACAAGCAATATATAATTTAGGACGAACTGTAACTCCAGTTTGTCCAATCTGACGATCGTGTTCAGCATAACCTGCATCAATTGCAGCACGTGATGCACCTACCTCAGCACCTAACACCTCCGCTAATTCGTAGAGTTTATTAAAATTCTCTTTGGAGCCCATACCATATCCACCAGCAATAATGATGGAAGAGTTTTTGATGTTCACACGGCTTTTTTCCATATGACGTTCAATGATCTTCACCACCAGATCCTCTGGTTTCAAATACTTATCTACTGCGATAGATTTTAAAACTCCTTTATAGTTGGGATCAAGAATTTCTTTTTTCATCACCCCTTCTCGAACAGTAGCCATTTGGGGACGACAGTCGGGATTAATAATGGTGGCTACAATGTTTCCTCCAAAAGCAGGACGTATCTGATAGAGAAGATCATTATAAACTTTGCCAGCTCGTTTCTCTTCATGGTCACCAATTTCTAAAGCGGTACAATCGGCAGTTAATCCGCTAAAAAGAGCTGAAGAGACTCTTGGCCCTAAGTCACGACCCATGGTAGTAGCTCCTAAAAGACCGATTTGCGGCTTGAGCTCAGTAAACAATCCTGTGATGATTGCAGAGTGTGGCAAGGTTGTATAGGGTGCTAAACGGGCATCATCGCCCACATGAACCACATCTACGCCATAAGGAAACATCTGTTTTTCAACATCTTTCAACTTATAGCCCAGTACCACCGCCTCTAATTTACATTTAAGGGTAGTGGCCAAACTGCGACCTTTGGTCAACAGTTCCAAACTTACATCGGCCACATGGCCTTCATCCATTTCACATATAACGAAAACACTACTCATGTTGTCTTGTTTTTAATTTTTAAGAGATGGGGTTTCAGATAAAAATTGAACAACCACACCTCATCAATTTTGTTAATTGAAACTGTTATTAACCGATGGTATGATTGAGAATCAACTCTTGAATAAGCTCTTCAATATCTTTATCGGAAGAGGTTAAAGTCTTTGATTCTTTGGCCTGAAAAACCACATTCTCAATAGTCTTCACTTTGGTGGGCGAACCTTTCAATCCCAACCATTTCGCATCTGTTTCAACATCATTCACACCCCACTCTTGAATATTCAAATAAGGTCGATCAGTGCTCAGTCCAATATAATCATCCGTTTGGGTTTGACATTCTGTAAGCGTTCGTGCATGTTTATATTTCATCAATAATTTGGCGGAACGCGGTCTACAAGGAGCAGCAGATCCGTTTACAGTAACCAAACAAGGTGTTGGAACTTCAACAACTTCTACTCCCCGCTCCAAGCGACGACGAATAGTCAATTTTCCTTTATC
Source organism: uncultured Alkaliflexus sp. (assembly GCA_964544795.1). GTDB lineage: Bacteria > Bacteroidota > Bacteroidia > Bacteroidales > Marinilabiliaceae > CAZHHH01. The sequence goes on from CAZJDS010000136.1 coordinate 2,857, forward strand.
AGCAGAAAGGATCTCCTCAGCATAGGTAATCTGAGGCAAGTTCAGCTTCTCTGCAACTTGAGGACCTACCTGAGCCGTATCTCCATCAATAGCTTGACGACCAGCCAAAATCAAATCAAAAGATTTAATCTTCTTAATTGCGCACGACAATGCATATGAAGTTGCTAATGTATCTGATCCTGCAAATGCACGATCAGTCAATAAAAAGCCATTATCTGCTCCTCGAAACAAACCTTCACGAATAATTTCAGCAGCACGACCGGGTCCCATAGTTAAAATAGTAACTGTACTCCCTTTATAACGATCTTTTAACCTAAGTGCTTGTTCCAAAGCATTTAAATCTTCTGGATTGAAAATAGCAGGCAAAGCAGCTCTATTTACCGTTCCATCGGCCTTCATAGCATCTTTACCCACATTTCGGGTATCAGGAACTTGCTTGGCCAGAACTATAATTTTTAATCCCATAATTATTCTATATTTTATTACTATACATTTTTTTGGAACAACAAATATAAGAAAAGGGGTATGTGGTACAATGGCTCAAAAAAAGCAATCAGCAACCAATTGTATAGATGTGAGATAATTAGAGAAGTGATAAAGCTCCTAAAATTCAAACCAACAATCAGTTAAATTTAATTATTTTGTTAAAACACAACTTTTTTTTACACTTATTGAAAACTGAAATTAGCGTAATTTATATCAAGACTAAATTAGAGAGGAGAAAAAAGAGGGAGAAACGACAAAACATAAAGTCTTGATCGTTTGTTTTATTAATAACAAATCTAATACTATGCGTATATTTATTGCAATTTTTGGGCTTATATGGATCTTTCTCTCCAGCTGTCAAGCTCAAACCAATATAAAAGAGAGTAAAATGGAACCTTTTAAATTTAAACAACTCACACCAGAAGAAGAGGCAGTAATAGTTCATAAAGGAACGGAACGTCCTTTTACAGGCAAATATTACCAACACAACGACAAGGGTGTTTATGCTTGTAAACGTTGTGAAACTCCCTTATACAGATCCAATGATAAATTTGACGGACATTGCGGTTGGCCATCATTTGACGATGAAATTGAAGGAACTGTAAAGCGTGTAATGGATGCAGATGGGAGAAGAACAGAAATACTATGCAACACCTGCGGTGCTCACTTAGGACACGTTTTTAAAGGAGAAGGTTTCACACCAAAAAACACACGACACTGCGTCAACAGTATATCATTAATTTTTATTCCCAAAAAAGAAGAAGTCAAAAAATAACTATTGAACCATAACTTTAAAGATGAGTGGAGTTTTATTTTCTTCTTGAACTATTCGTATTAGGTAAAGTCCTTTTTGTAGACGATTAGATTCCACAACAGTACTCTGTGATAAAGATTCTACTCTTTTATTAAACACCTCTTTACCTGTCAAATCATACACTTTTACATGATAAGGCTGAGCTTGAGGCGTAGCTATAACAATATTACCTGTGCTACTTTCAAAAGTAACTGTTACTTCCTTCTCATTAGAAATGGAGTAAAAAGAATTAGCAGAAACAAAATTTACCATAACGAATAGACTCCACGCAATCATCATCCCCACAATTGTAAAATTTTTCTTCATAATGGTTTATTTTTAAATTCTCGTCATATACTCTACAAACATAAGAATTAATTAAGAAACTATTTCTTCTTTTCCTACATTTACCTTTTCATAATTTGAAATGTAATAATGGTAGATATCTTCATTCCCTGTTTTATTGATCAGCTTTTTCCAGATACAGGATGGAATGTAGTCAAAGTCCTGAAAAAGGCAGGGATTACTTCAAATTACAATCCATCTCAAACGTGCTGCGGGCAACCCCATTACAACAGTGGCTATTGGAATCACTCCAGAAAAATGGCCGAGAAGTTTTTAATCGATTTTACAGATGATCGTCCAATAGTTGTTCCTTCTGCATCTTGCGCAGGATTCATCCGAAATCATTACTCTAAGTTGTTCAAAGATGCACCTGAAGAATTAGAGAAATTCCAGCTAATTAAGAAAAATGTTATTGAATTTACTGATTTTTTAGTAAATCATCTGAAGATCACCCACTTTGGTGCATCCTTTAATCATACAGTTACTTACCATGATGGATGTGCTGCATTACGTGAATATGGCATTGAAAAAGAACCCAGAGAACTCTTAAAAAATGTAGAAGGTCTTCGGCTAAATGAAATGGAAGAGAGAGATGTTTGTTGTGGATTTGGTGGCACATTTATGGTGAAATTTGCCCCTATTTCCACTGCTATGGTGCAACAGAAGGTAGAAAATGCATTGAACACCAACGCTGAGTATATTGTTTCTTCAGAAGCTTCTTGCCTTATTAATATCAATAGTTATATTGATAAAAACAACATTCCACTAAAAACACTACATATTGCAGATGTGTTGGCTTCATTCTAAAGTGAATCAATCTCATCATCATCTAACAAACCCATATTCTCCATTGCTTCGATAATATCAGCAGGAGTCATATAAACTGCACGTTTATAATCTTTATAACTGTCGCTGGCATCTGAATCATTCAAAACGTAATTAGCCCACTCAAAGAGGAACTGACTCAAACCAGACTCAATCACCATCTGATCAATTTCACCTTCAAATTTAGTGCGACCACGTCGCGAGAGATATTGCCATCCACGTTCAGCCACGCCAAAAAAATCTCTATTGAGGTAATCTTTCACATGCATCAACTCATGCGCCAGCAATCCAACTTGTGATTCAAACGGAACTTGGTCAAACAAGACCCCATTAAAATTCTCATCGTTATTAACTCGTAAAACGTAAGTTCTACGACTTTTCTTTTTGAATATAAGAGACCAAAATGTAGGTCGCATATTTAAAGTGGTGCTGATCTTCGTCTCTTTGATTTTAATTTTCTGATCAAAGAGATCAGGAACATTCGAGACAATAGGATAGAGTGTGGAATGAAAATGATCTGGAATCAACCAATTAGCAGGGATCTCTTCTGATAATTCTTCAATTCGCTCATCATACAGAGGTTTCTCAGCATAAATAACAGCTTGAAAAACAAGCAGTGAAATCAGAAAAACAAAAAATCTATACATCCTTAAAACTCTTTCCAATAAATTACGCACCAAACAACGAAATGTTACATTGATTAATCACGCATCTGCAAACTATGTAACTTTTTGTAAATTCCGTTGTGAAGTAAAAGCTGATCGTGCGTACCCGTTTCTACAATCTCTCCATCGTGAAAAACACATATCAAATCAGCATTGCGAACGGTGGACAAACGGTGGGCTATAACAATAGAGGTGCGATTGGCCATCAGATTCTCTAACGCTTGTTGAACCAACAGTTCAGATTCTGTATCCAACGCTGAAGTGGCTTCATCCAAAATCATGATGGGTGGATTTTTCAATACTGCGCGGGCAATACTAATTCTCTGACGTTGACCACCAGATAGCTTTCCTCCCCTATCTCCAATAAAAGTTTGATAACCATCATCTGTCTCAAGAATAAAATCATGCGCATTGGCGACCTTTGCTGCGTTAATTACCTCTTCTTCTGTGGCATTTTCCACACCGAAAGTAATGTTATTGTAAATAGTGTCGTTAAATAAAATAGCTTCCTGATTCACATTTCCCATCAAATGACGCAAGTCTTGAATCTTCAAATCTCGAATATCCACTCCGTCAATTAATATAGCTCCTTTTTTAACGTCATACAAACGAGGCAAAAGATCAACAAAAGTTGACTTTCCGCTTCCTGACTGCCCAACCAATGCAATTGTTTTGCCTTTAGGTATGCGAAGATTGATGTCTCTTAATACAGGACGATCACCATAAGCAAAGGTGACATTCTTATATTCCACCTCTTTTTTAAATTCAGTAACAGATTGTGCATTTTCAGTTTCTTCGATGCCCAAATCTGCTTGCAAGATCATATCGATACGCTCATAGGCAGCCAATCCTTTTTGAATATTGAAAAATCCTTGTGAAAAAGCTTTAGAAGGATTGATGATGAGATAGAATATTCCAATATAAGAGAGGAATGCCGCAGGTGCCAAACCACTTTCTTGACTCAAAATAAGAGTACCTCCAAACCAAACAACTAGCACAATTACAATGGTACCTAAAAACTCACTAACTGGATGTGCCAACTCACGACGACGCAT
>CAZJDS010000137.1:0-7002 GCA_964544795.1 uncultured Alkaliflexus sp.
TCTATTGCACCTATAAAGGTGATAAAAATACCTACTTGAGCGGCTGCTCCTAAAAGCATAAGTTTCGGATTAGAGATAAGAGAGGAGAAGTCAGTCATTGCACCTATCCCTAAAAATATTAAAGGAGGAAAAATCCCTTTAGTTACTCCAAAATAGATATAACTCAGAACTGAACCTTCTTCATATATTCCAACTTCAAGACCCGTGCTGTTTGCATCCCAAAGTCCAAGGTTAATACCTGTAGCTACATCAGGGAACGGAATATTTCCCAAAATGACACCAGTCCCTATTGGAATTAGAAGTAAGGGTTCAAACTTATATCTGATGCTTAGGAAAATGAAGACCAGTCCCACTGCAATCATAATGATGTTTCCCCAAGCCACGTTGTAAAATCCAGTGAATAGCCAAAATTTTTGAACGCCATCCAACAAGGTGAGCGACTCTGAGCTTCCGCCTGACAAAGTGCTTTGAGCTGAAATGTCACCACCAAAGAGGAAGGAGGCCATAAAAAGAATGCCTAATATGGTGTATAATGTTATAAATTTTCTCACGATAATTTCTGATTTGCTTTGGAGCTAAAAAAGAGCTTCAAATGTTAAACATAGGTTGGTTATTAAACAATCACCATCAAGGAGTCATTTTGAAGAACCGAATCTCCCTGACGAACTTTAATGTTTTGAACCACACCATCCTTTTCAGCCATAATGTTGTTTTCCATTTTCATAGCCTCAACAACCAGAAGTACGTCTCCGCGTTTTACTGTATCGCCATCTTTAACCAAAAGCTTAAAGATACTGCCAGGTAGAGGAGCTTCAACTACAAATCCACCAGCTCCCTCTTTTTGAACAATATGACCTTCACCAGGTTTGTTCTTTACTTCTTGGCGTACAAGTTTTGGTGTTTTTGGTGTTGACACTCTTTTTATATCCTCGTGAATTTCAACATCATAAGGTGTACCATTTACTTCGATGAAGGCAATATTATCCTCCATATCTTTTACGCCTACCTCGTATTTATTTCCATTAATGGAAAAGCTATATTTTTTCATTTTATTCTTTTGTATTTATTTGTAGATAATCTTGGTCTTTATCTTTCACAAGTAATTTGCATTAGTTAAGAAACAAATTGATTTATCGTCTAAAAGTAGGTAAGATATTGGCAGAAGTTCCATAAATCTTAGAACTCCAAGGCGAATAGGTGCGTGCCACTCTTTTAATGGTGATGATATTACTCTCTTCATCATGTTGCTCATTAAAATAGAGGATTAAAGCCATGCCAATAGCTGCATTGACTTCACCAGAAATATATTTTTCCTTTTTCTCAGAAAGATCGATCTCAACCCCAGCTTTTATTAATCGTTTCTGGGTTTGAGAATTAATTATTTTGGCTACTATTTTAAACATGAATATAAGCGTCACTAATGCAAAAAAAACGACACAATAACCAATGATAGTTATAACCCAAACACGCGGCCAATCAATGGCACCTGTAAATAAAAAATTTATCATAGTTTTTTAATTCAAATTATAATGGAATGTTACTATGTTTTTTTGGAGGATTAACCAGCTTTTTGGTTTGAAGACTCTGCAAACCTCTAATGATTCTAAACCGTGTGTTGCGCGGTTCAATCACATCATCAATATAACCATATGCAGCAGCTACATAAGGATTAGCAAACTTTTCATTGTATTCAGCCTCTTTTTTCACTTTATAGTCTTCTCTCTCCTCATCCGATTCAATGGAAGCCATTTTGCGTCCTTCCAATACCTCAATAGCGCCAGAAGCACCCATCACTGCAATTTCTGCAGTTGGCCAAGCATAGTTTAAATCGCCACGTAATTGCTTGCAGCTCATTACGTCATGTGCTCCACCATACGATTTACGCAAGGTGATTGTTACTTTTGGTACAGTAGCCTCACCATAAGCAAACATCAATTTGGCACCATGTATAATGATTCCTGCATACTCTTGTCCACTTCCTGGTAAAAATCCTGGAACATCCACCAAAGTTAATACAGGTATATTGAAGGCATCACAGAAACGAACAAAACGGGCCGCCTTTCGAGAAGCTTCCGTATCAAGAACTCCTGCCAAGAAATTAGGCTGATTGGCTACAACTCCTACAGAGGCGCCTCCCATACGGCAAAAACCTACGATAATGTTTTTAGCATAGTTTCTATGTACTTCCAAAAATTCTCCATCATCTGCAATGGTATAAATCACCTCCTTCATATCATAAGGCTGATTGGGGTTGTCGGGGATAATTGTATTTAAAATGTCATCCACACGATCTATTGGATCAGTACATTCCATCAATGGAGGCTCTTCTAGGTTGTTCTGTGGAAGATAGGACATTAGCTTGCGAATCAACAAAAGACCTTCTTCTTCACTCTCCAACATAAAATGTGAAACACCTGATTTAGAAGCATGAACTAATGCACCACCCAAGTCTTCAGTAGTGATTTCTTCACCAGTAACTGTTTTTACAACTTTGGGACCCGTAACAAACATATAGCTGGACTCTTCGGTCATCATTATAAAGTCGGTAAGTGCAGGTGAATAAACAGCACCACCCGCACAAGGACCAAAAATTGCCGAGATTTGCGGAACAACACCAGAAGCCATGATATTGCGCTGAAAAATTTCAGCATATCCAGCCAAAGAGGTTACTCCTTCTTGGATGCGGGCACCACCACTATCGTTGATGCCGATTACTGGGGCACCTACCTTCATGGCCATATCCATCACTTTGCATATTTTCTGCGCAAAGGTTTCAGATAAGGAGCCTCCAAACACGGTGAAATCTTGCGAGAAAACATAAACTACTCGACCATCAATCGTCCCGTGACCTGTAACTACGCCATCGCCCAAAAACTTTTTATTCTCCATACCAAAGTTGGTACAGCGATGGGTAACAAACATATCAAACTCCTCAAAACTACCTTCATCTAATAAGATGTCGATACGTTCGCGTGCTGTCAACTTCCCTTTGGCATGTTGTGCAGCTATCCTTTTTTCGCCACCGCCTAATCTTGCTTCGGCTCTTAACTCTATAAGTCTATTGATCTTTTCTTGATTCGGCATATCTTTATATTAAAAAAAATATTATTATTCTTCAGGATGTTCGCACAACTCTGTCAACACACCAAAAGTTGATTTTGGGTGTAGAAAGCCAATGTTTAGTCCTTCTGCACCTTTTCGTGAGCTCTTGTCAATTAGCCTAACGCCTTTAGCCTCAACTGCTGCTAACTTCTCATTGATATCTTTAACCGCAAAAGCCAAATGGTGAATACCTTCGCCTCTCTTTTCAATAAATTTGCCAATGGGTCCTTCTGGGTCTGTAGATTCCAAAAGCTCAATTTTGGTTTCTCCCACCATAAAAAAAGCGGTCCGTACTTTTTGATCGACCACTTCTTCCACGTTGTAACATTTTAATCCAAAAACATCCTCATAAAAGGGGATAGCTTCATCTAAGCTTTTTACTGCAATTCCGATGTGTTCGATATGAGTTGGTTTCATATGTATTTATTTGTTTTTTAATAATTTCAGATTTCTATTTTCTGCTCCATACCATGGATAGAAAATAGTAAAATTTATTGATTCTTATCTATTTGGTAATGAAAGATGAAAAATACTTTGTTTTTTTAAGTTTTACAAAATTACAACTATTTTGATACTATGGACATTTAATTCCTTCGAAATTGGATTGTTTTAAAACATACCTTTTAATGAGCTGCAAAAGAATAGACTGAAGTAGTTTTATAGCACAATAAATATTTAATTCTTGTTGAAATGAATATTTTAATAGTTTTGTACTAACTAAACCTTTGGATTATGGCCTGTATATCCCGTCGTGTAGAGAAATTAACGGAACCTGAAATGGCTCTAATGTCTTTGCGGAGCAAAGAGATGAAAAGCAGAGGGGTAGATGTGATTAATTTGAGTCTTGGCGAGCCTGATTTTTCTACGCCTGACTATATTAAAGAAGCAGGTGTGAGTGCCATTAGAGAGAATTTTTCACATTATCCTCCCATCCAAGGATATGTAGAGTTACGAAAAGCTATTTCAGAGAAGTTGAAAAGAGAAAATGGGTTGACTTTTGCCCCCGAACAGATTGTGGTATCTAATGGAGCAAAACAGGCTTTAGCCAATGTGCTCTTTAGTATTGTAAATCCCGGCGATGAAGTGATTATCCCAACTCCCTATTGGGCCACATACATTGAGATGGTGAAGATGGTGGAAGGGGTAAGTGTTTTGGTTAGAACCTCTTTAGAGGGTAAATTTAAAATGAATGCTTCTCAATTGGAGGCTGCAATCACACCCAAGACAAAAGTTGTTCTGATAAATAGTCCCTCTAATCCATCTGGTGCTGTTTATAGTAAAGAAGAGTTGATGGAGTTGGTTGCAGTTTTACAGCGTTATCCAGATATTATTGTTCTTTCTGATGAGATATACGAATTGATTACTTTTACGGAAAACCACCAAAGTATTGCCTCTCTTCCAGGAATGAAGGGGCGTGTTGTTATTGTGAATGGGGTTTCAAAAGGATTTGCGATGACGGGTTGGCGGATTGGGTTTTCTGCCTCTTCGCAGGAAATAGCAGAGGCATGTGTAAAAGTTCAAAGTCAATATACTTCTGGTGCTTGTAGTATTGCACAAATGGCTGCACTCGGCGCTTATACGCATCCATTAGATGAGTCAATGGCAATGCAGAAAGCTTTTAAAAGACGCTGTGATTTGATTGTAAAGATGGCGCAATCCATTCCAGGCTTAAAAATCATGGAGCCTGAAGGGGCTTTTTATCTTTTCCCAGATGTAAGTAGTTATTTTGGCTGTGAGTGGGAAGGTAAAGTTATTGAAAATGCCACTGATTTAAGTATGTTTTTGCTGCACAAAGCAATGGTGGCAACAGTTACTGGTGAGGCTTTTGGTGAACCTTTATGTATCAGAATCTCTTATGTACTCTCGGATGATCGATTGAAAGAGGCAATGAATAGAATCAAAGATGCATTGGCACTACTGAAATAGAAGAATTAGCTTTATATTGCGGGTAAATTTATAATTATGGCAAAGCAATCCGATTCGTTGGTAAACAACAACGGTTATATAGTAGAACTGGAAAATAGCTTAATCCGACAAAGAGAACATATCATTTTACGAGATGTAAATTTTAAGGTGCGACCTGGTGAATTTGTCTATTTAATTGGTCGTGTGGGCAGCGGAAAGTCCAGCTTGATGAAAACTTTGTATGGCGAAATTCCGCTTTTAGAAGGAGAGGGATTTTCAGTTGGATACAATCTGAATAAAATTAAAACTAAAGATTTGCCTTGGTTGAGACGCAGGATGGGGATTGTTTTTCAGGATTTCCAACTTCTTTCTGATCGGAATGTTTATGATAACCTTCTGTTTGTTTTAAAAGCCACGGGGTGGAAAAAACAGCAAGAGATGGATCATCGGATTCGCGAAGTCTTGAGTGTAGTGGATATGGTTCATAAAGGATATAAAATGGCCCATCAACTTTCGGGGGGTGAGCAGCAACGAATTGGTATTGCACGGGCTCTGCTGAATACGCCCGATCTAATTTTGGCCGATGAGCCTACTGGAAATTTAGATCCTGACACTTCGGACGAATTAATGAAATTGCTTCATAAAATTTGCGGTGAAGGTAGAGCAGTGGTTATGGCTACGCACAATTATAATTTGATAAAAAAATTTCCTGGTAGAACGATGCGATGCCAGGATACCCGATTAACAGAGTCGGAGCCTGAAGAGATAGATTTTGACCAGTTATCTTTTTAAATTATGAGCCAGTTTTTGATTAATACGCTACCTGTTATACTTGTAATGATTTTTACCATTACTTTGGTAATTGTATTCATGAAACAAGAAACTCGCCGACGACAGTTGGAAATTCGATCGAAAGAAGGAGCTGAGTTAATGCGCCAGCGAATTTTGGCTTATGAACGACTAACATTGTTGTTAGAACGACTGCATCCCGAAGCACTGGTGTTGCGTGAGCAGAAGAAAAACATGACCAGCATAATGTTTCAACAACATCTGCTAAAAGTAATCCGAAGCGAGTTTGATCACAATCTATCCATGCAAATTTATGTAAGTGATCGTACTTGGGCAAAGATAAAATCTACTCGCGAAGGGTTGGTCCGATTAGTTAATAGTACCGCTGCAAATACAGACCCGAATGCACCTGCCATTGTTCTGGGTCATTCGCTCATCGAAAGCAGTGGAGGTGATTTAACGCACTATTTCAGAAACAGCATAAAAGCTATCAAAAGTGAGATGAATGAATTTTATGGTGGCAAGTGAGTTGATATATGTTTAGATCTTAGATGTGATCAGGAACTTCATAGGTCACTGAGCTTGTCTAAGTGCGGTGTAATAATTATGCAAACTACCCGTTTATATTATTCTGCTCGTTGTAAATGCTTTAAATCAATTGAAGATATTCCTCAGCCTCTCTTCAATCTCCTCTTTTCGCACCAGCTGATATCTTTCAGGTGGCGTTGTAAACCAATTTAATGGAACCTCTCTTTCCATTATGGAAGTCGCTTTTATCGAAAAATAATGAGCGTTGTAGTTTCCAGCAACCTCCATAATTACACCAGGTATTTGTTCGAAGAAGGTGTTGCTATAGAGTTTTTTGGTAGAGATTCTTTTTGTGAACCAAATGGTTGCAGTAGGACCAATGGCATTGGGCTCATACAATAAAGCTTTTGTGCATTCCAGATTGTGAATGAGTTTGGTTGAGTCCTCTAAAATCACACTTCTCCAATTTTCTTTCATTTGCATCCAGTTCATTTCTTGATTGGGTAGGTTGGACGTATAAATTTTCTGTCCGATTGCTTCAAACAAAGTGAAAAGAGTATCACTTTTTGATGATTTAATAAATTGAAGAGAAAAAAGATCCATAGCTCCATTGGCTACATATCTCTGGCTTTCCTGGTTAAACCACATGGTTGCTTTTTTGGGTAAGAAAAAAGAGAA
>CAZJDS010000138.1:0-1293 GCA_964544795.1 uncultured Alkaliflexus sp.
AATATTGAGATACGAGGTGTTTGTGATATTTTCGATTACCATGCAGAAGAGGGGCTAATGGCTGCAAGTAACATAAATAAGCAAACTTCCATAAAGGCAGCCGACCCAAAAATAAAACGTTATCGTAATTATAAGGATTTGATTGCAGCTTCTGATATTGACGCTGTTATTATTTCAACCCCTGACCATTGGCATGCATTGATGACTATTGAGGCTGCAAAGGCAGGTAAGCATGTTTATGTTGAAAAACCATTAACTCGTACAGTGCAAGAAACATACGATTTACGTAAAGCTGTTCGAGATTCTGGAATTATTTTTCAGATCGGACACCAGGGGCGTCAAACAGATAGCTTCCATAAAGCAAGGCATCTTATTGAGAAAAACGTTTTGGGAAAAATCACTTTGGTTGAGGTGTGTACCAATCGTAATGATCCCAATGGGGCTTGGGTATATCCGATTCATCCCAAGGCCAATGCAGATAATATTGATTGGGCTCAATTTATTGAACCTACCGACAGCCATCCATTTAGCTTGGAGCGGTTTTTCAGGTGGAGATGCTGGTGGGACTATGGTACTGGATTAAGCGGAGATCTTTTAACGCACGAATTCGATGCTATCAATCAAGTGATGGACATAGGGATTCCTCATTCATCTGTTGCTTCAGGTGGTGTTTATTTTTATAAGGATGGACGTGAAGTCCCCGATGTTTTTCAAGCCGTGTTCGAATATCCAGATCGTGACCTGACTTTTATGTATAGTGCTTCATTGGCCAATGATCATTACCGTGGAAAGATTCTTATGGGGCACGATGCCACCATGAAGATGGACAATGTTTTGGAGGTTTTTCCCGACAATAGATCCACACAATATCGAAAGCAATTAGACGCTGCGTTAATTACCCCAGACCAACCTATGATCAGATATGAGCCAGGAAAGAATACACTTGATGGTTTTACATCAGCTACAGAGCAATATTTTGCCAGTAGAGGTTTGCTATACACACATGTAAAAGGGAAACGCGTAAATACTGCTCATCTTCATATTCAAGAGTGGTTGAATTGTATTCGACAAAATAAACAACCCAGCTGTAATGTCGATAGAGCTTTTGAAGAGTCTATTACTGGTCTTATGGCAACGATTGCATATAGAGAGGATCGGAAAGTCTTTTGGGATGCTGATAAAGAAAATATAATATAAGTGAGAAAAATATCACTCAGGTTTATTGTTAATCATTTTATGGACTAAATCATGGAAAAAAAAGAAAAAATCACTATGTTACATGGCGCTGGCGGT
>CAZJDS010000138.1:1303-6962 GCA_964544795.1 uncultured Alkaliflexus sp.
AAAAAAAGAATCAGGATTAGATCGGCGTAGTTTCATAACCCATGCGGGGTTAGCTGCTGCTGGCTTAACACTTATGCCATCTATGTTGGCGGCCAATAGACGTAGTAGATCAATTCATGAAAAACTTAACATTGCTGGGGTTGGTGTAGGAGGACGTGGCTTTGCCGTTTTGAAAGCTATGGAAAGTGAAAACATTGTGGCTCTTTGCGATGTGGATTGGAAATATGCCCAAGGCTGTTTTGATTATTTTCCCGAAGCAAAGAAATATTGGGATTGGCGTAAGATGTTTGACGAAATGGGTAAGGATATTGATGCCGTGGTTATTGCCACAGCCGATCATACACACGCCATAATTGCCGCTCAAGCAATTACTATGGGTAAACACGTTTATGTGGAAAAACCTCTCACACATACTGTTTACGAATCTCGCCTGTTGACCAATTTGGCAGCTAAATATGGAGTGGCTACACAAATGGGTAACCAAGGTGCATCTGAGGAAGGAGTTGCTATTTCCACAGAGTGGCTACAAAATGGAGAGATTGGAGAAGTCACAAAAGTAGAAGCTTTTACCGATCGTCCTATTTGGCCACAAGGGCTCAATCGTCCAGAGGAAGTGATGCCCGTCCCCGATACACTTAATTGGGATCTTTTCATTGGACCTGCACAAATGCGCCCTTACAATGCCATTTATACGCCATGGAACTTCCGCGGATGGTGGGATTTTGGAACGGGTGCACTGGGTGACATGGCGTGTCATATTTTACACCCTGTATTTAAAGGACTCAACTTAGGATATCCCACCAAGGCCCAAGGCAGTTCGACACTTTTGTTGACAGACGCGGCACCCGTTGCTCAAAAGGTGAAGTTGGTTTTCCCAGAAAGAAAAAGCTTGGCCAAAGTTGCTATGCCAGAAGTAGAAGTGCATTGGTACGATGGTGGATTGCAACCGTTAAAACCAGAGGGATGGCCTGCAGGTAGGGATATGAACTATCAGGGCGGTGGAGTACTTTTCCATGGAACCAAAGACACATTAGTCACAGGATGCTATGGGCGTAATCCTTGGCTGCTCTCTGGTCGTGTACCCAATGTAGCTAAAACCTTACCTCGCATCAGTTTAAGCCATGAGATGGATTGGGTGCGTGCTTGTAAAGAGTCGCCTAAAAACAGAGTGGAGACTTTATCTCCCTTTAGTGAGGCTGGACCATTTAACGAAATGGTGGTGATGGGCGTTTTAGCAGTAAGACTTCAATCGCTTAATAAAGAGCTGGAGTGGGATGGTGAAAACATGCGATTTACAAATATTGGGGACGACGAAACCATTCGCACGGTGATTAAAGATGGCTTTGCAATTGTGGACGGACACCCAACCTTTAATAAAGATTGGACAGAACCCGTCAGCGCAAATGCTTTTGCAGAAGAGTTGATAAAGCATACTTACCGCGATGGTTGGAGTTTACCTAATATGCCTAACTAAATCTGAAGATTAACAATTATAAAATTTTTGAAAATGAAAAAAATATTTTTAACAACAGCAATTGCACTTATTACTTTTAGCTCTTGCACTATGGAAAAAAGTGAGAATAATAGTTTAACGAAAGAGGAGAAAGCCGAAGGATGGCAGCTTCTTTTTGATGGAAAGACATCAGAAGGTTGGCGGAATTATGGCAAAGAGACTTTCCCTAACGGATGGGAAATAACTGAAGATGGCACGCTTTATTGTCCTGGTTCAGGTCGTGGAGAGGCTGGAGGTAAAGATCGTGGCGATATTATTTATGGAAAAGAGATGTTTGGAAATTTTCATTTGAAATTAGAATGGAAAATTTCTGAAGGTGGAAACTCAGGCGTATTTTATTTGGGTCAGGAGAGTGATGAGTTTGATGTTATTTGGAAAACTGCTCCCGAGATGCAGATTCTTGATAACGAAAGACATCCTGATGCAGAGGCAGGCATAGACGGCAATAGAAAAGCTGGTTCATTATATGATTTATATCCTGCCGTTCCGCAAAATGCCAAGCCTGCTGGAGAGTGGAATAGTGCTGAAATCAAAGTCTATAAAGGATCGGTTTGGCATATTCAAAATGGTGTAACAGTTTTAGAATACCATCTTTGGACGCCCGAATGGAATGCCCTTGTGGCAGCAAGTAAATTTCCAGAACTAAATCCCGATTGGGCTGATGTTGCTGCTGAAGGTTATATTGGTCTTCAAGATCATGGTGACGACGTATGGTTTAGAAATATTAAAATTAAAAAATTATGAGACGAGGTTTTTTAAATAGTTCTCTTTTACTCTTAACGTTAGTAGTTATGATGAGTGGATGTGCTCAAGAGAAATCCGTGAAGAAAGAGATCGGTCTTCAACTCTATTCGGTTCGTGATGATTTGAAAAAGGATGTGGCTTCAACTATTCAGGAAATTGGTAAGATGGGGTACATATTTGTGGAAGCAGCTGGATATTCTGATGGACAATTTTATGGAATGGAACCAGTTGCTTTTAAGGAGTTACTGAATGAGAATGGTCTGGAATTTACCTCTTCTCATTGTGGACAAGCATTGCCAGATTCTGCCTCTTGGGAAGCAACCATGATGTGGTGGGATCAATGTATCGATGCCCATGTTGCAGCAGAAGTTGAATATGTTGTTCAACCTTTTATGGATGAAAAAGGCTATGGTTCATTAGAAGATTTGCAGAGGTATTGTGATTATTTTAATGCTATTGGTGAAAAATGCAATGCCAAGGGTATTCGTTTCGGCTATCACAACCACGATAAAGAGTTTGAAGAGGTGGACGGCATTGTTCGTTATGACTATATGCTACAAAATACGGATCCTGATAAAGTGATGTTTCAGTTGGATCTCTATTGGATTATGATGGGTGGAAAGGATGCACTGACTTATTTCAATGACTATCCTGGTCGTTTTGAGTTGTGGCATGTAAAGGATGAAAAGGAATTGGGTAAGAGCGGTTTGATGGATTTTGAGCCTATCTTTAACCAAGCCGATAAATCTGGAATGAAGCACATCATTGTGGAAGTAGAACGGTACGATTATACACCTTTAGAAAGTGTTAAAATGAGTCTCGATTTCTTGACAAATGCTGAATATGTAAAGTGATTTTTACGATTTGAACTTTCAATAACATGATTAATAGAGAGAGGTTGCCAACTGCTGGCAACCTCTTTCTATTTTAGTCTTGTTGTATTATTTTCAATCCCTTCTTTTGCTCAGTTCGTTTAAAAATTGATCAATTAATTTTCCCGCACAACATTTTTTTGAAGTACAATTACTTTTTCACCATCGTCATGTAAAACAGAAAAGTTAAACTGTCTGCAGATGTATTGGAAAGTGTCATTGTGAAAAAAGAGCACATGCGTTTTGTCCTGTGCGTACCACCAAGTCGAAAAATCAGTCTCCTCGTCCCATCTTTGTGTCATAATAGAGAGTACTCCCTGTGGAATTAGCAGAGAAGTGATTAGTTGCATTTCTCTTGCTGGTTCGAAGAAATGTTCGAAGCATTCGGTAGCAAAAATAAAGTCTTTTCTTTCATCTGGTAATTCAGGAAAAAAATAGGGATCATAGAGTTCGCACGTGAAGCCGTCTTTTTCGATAATGGACGATAGCACAGGAGTGGGGCCACAGCCAAAATCCAAACCAAGGGCATTATGCGTAAGAAATGGGAGCGTGGGCTCAATAGCTTGATTTAAAAACGCCACATAACCTTCATCATTTTTGGAGTTCAAGTGTTTTAAATAACGATGTTTTTCCTCGTGTGGTCCGGGGAAAAGAGAAGGATCTTTGTATGTAAGTTTGCATTGAGGACATTGCCAGAACTGAACAGAATGTTCCTCTTTGAAGGAGATGGGATTTGGGTGGTTGCAAAGTAGGCATTTCATAATAGTGCATTTGGGGTTGTGGTTAATTACTTTTTACGGGATAAAAATAGTGACTAATTCGTTAACTTTAATCATCTAAAGATGATTAATCACTCTTCTTTTGGTGATAGAAACCCATAAACTTTACAAAAAAAGCCCCGAATGTTGAAGTTATTCGGGGCTCGATAATAATAAAAACAACGTTTAATTATTTTTTTTCTTTATCGCAGCATGCTTTTTTCTCAGCTTTGTCGCACTCAGCTTTTTTAGCTTTGTCGCACTCGGCTTTTTTGGTTTCAGTACATTCTGCTTTTTTCTCGCAGTTTTCTTTTTTTGCAGGCTCTTGAATCATGGTGTCAGCCATGATCGGTGCTGTTATACCTAATGTGAAAACAAACAAAAATGCTAAAGCTAATTTCTTTTTCATGTTCTTATAATTTAAAAGTTAAAAAATATCCTTTTTTCAATAACGACAAACAAAATTAGAATGATTCTTAATAAAAGCAAGTTACTTTGTGGTTAAGGCGTGTTAATGTTATGTTAATGGATGGTGAATATTCAAAATGACGTTAGTTTTGTAACCTTAAGTAGAGTAATTTAATACTCTTCAGATCAAAATAGTTACAAATGAGAAATCGATGGATGAGAGATAAGCTCACTTGGTTACCTGTAATCACCTATATAATCCTTCTTATTTTGGTGATTTTTCAAGTGAATTGGATTTTTAAAGCTGCACAACTGGAAGAACAGAATTTCAATCATAAAGTTTCTATGGCTTTGAAGCAGGCACGTGATGAGATTGGAAATAGAATTCCTGAGTGCAATCATATGTCTGATTTTTTGTGTGGACGCTTTTGCGGTGCCGAGGTTCATGCTGAAAAGACGATGGAGGTGGACAGTATTATAAGATCAAGTTTGTCCATGTGGCACATTGAGCTGCCTTATAAATTTCAAATTACTGACTCATTTTTACATGGGAGGTCTCTTTCATCATTTAAGCAGCCTTTGTACCATCAAAATCTAAATGGCTTGTTGACCCAAGAAGGGATTATGATTGAAGTGGAATTTCCCACCCGGAACCAATTTCTAAGGAGTCAAATTTCTGGAGTCTTGGGAATATCTATTCTTTTTATACTCTTCGTTCTCTACTCTTTTATAACCCTTCTACGACTTTTTAAACGTAATAAGGCTACACTTATTCACACCACCGATTTTATAAATAATATGGTGCATGAATTTCAAACTCCCATAGCAAATGTGCGGTTTGCCACTAATCTGATTCGTAAGAATACGTACTTAAAAGAGAATCCTAAAGAGCTTGAATATACTCGTGTGATATTAGATGAAACCCATCGGTTACAGAAGTTGGTCGAGGAGATTCTAAAAGAAGGAATGCACGATTCTAATACTATTTTGAATGAAGAGATAGATGTTCATCAACTTATTCATCAGATTGCCGAAAAGTTTCGCCACAGAGCCGATAACTTGGGTGGACAAATTGTTTTAAAATTGGATGCAACGAAATACTTGGTTTTTGGTGATAACTCTGCTTTAGTCCTGGCTATTTCGAATTTGATGGACAATGCATTTAAATATGTAACTGCTGCACCCATTGTAGAAATTAGCACTTATAACAAATCTGGCCGTCTCTTTGTTAGAATAAGTGATAATGGAATAGGAATTCCAAAAGAAGAGCACAAACATCTTTTCAAAAAATATTATAGGGTGAATACAGGTGATCTTCATGATGTGAAAGGTTTTGGACTGGGGTTGACATTGGTTCAAAAAGT
>CAZJDS010000139.1:0-6951 GCA_964544795.1 uncultured Alkaliflexus sp.
ATCATGGTACTGTTTTGGGCGGCAGTGATTTGAGTGATGCTTTTCAACGTTTTGAAACTTTGGAATTATGTGCTGTTACTATTATAATTGATAGGAAGTCATGGCCGTAGATAAAGTAATAATCCAGATCACCGCCTTCTGCTTCAATCATAATTTCATTGGGATTGCTATGTCCCAAATCCCAATTTGAAGGCCATCTATTGTGAAAAAACAGGCCATATCCTTTGGTGCTCATATAAAACGGTGGTGGGTAAAGGTTGACATCTGCAAGTGTATAAGTGTCAATTTCGTGGGGCAGATCTATGTCAGGAACTCCTTTCAATTGTAGTGTTTGTCCAACTTGATTGATAAAATTCATTTTACTATTGAAGGTGTAAATACGTTCATTCTTATCGATCTGTTGGCGCAGATAGGGATGCCCATTATTATAACCCATAGGTGGCTTCTTTTTGTCCACAAAGGAACTTGTGATTTTTTTCCCATTTCTCGATAAAACATCTAAGGCTAAGCTTGTCTGATCAATATTTACCAATAAAGAATCACTTTTGATCTGCCACTGTCCATCTATAGATGTAACAGTGTAATCGACCTTTGGCCAGTTGTAATTGACTTTCATCAAAGTATCCTCTCGAGTTACAAAAGAAGTATTCGGCGAAGCGTAAGAAACTCGAAATAGGGTAGGAGTGCACCACTGAATTTGCAATTGTCCACTTGCAGTTTGCATCAGAACCTTATTTTTATTTATTTTTACTTCGGCAGGTGTAGTGCATTGTGTTAGAAAGGCTGCAAACAAAAGTCCCCAAAAAGTGTTTCTCATTTTTCTTAGTTGTTTTGGATATAAAATTAGGGTAAAGATAAATCATTTTGACGATGGAAAGGAATAGCACATCTTCATTATATTGTGAGAAGGGATGATGTATCATTTTTGGGAATTGTTTTCAATGGATTGGCTGTTTTAAAATTAAGAGAAGAGGAAAATATATACAGCTGCTGCAGAAGATTCTGTTTCACAAGAGGAGATGAATCTATTAGGCAAAAAGCAGCTTAAAAAATCCAGAAAGCTGGAATTGATCACACCCACTGTAGATTAGAGTTTCAATCTGAGGCTTGTGTGATATGAGTTTAAAATAAGAACAGGGATTTAATCCTAAGATTAAATCCCTGCTTGTATCAAATCAGTGTTGATAGCTTTTTACTTTGATGGTCAAAAAGATTAGTAATCATCTCTTCTGTTACCGCCGCCGCCGCCACGGTTAAAGCCACCTCCACCACCTCTTTTGTTTCCATAACCACCACCGCCACCACGGTTTCCACCACCAGATGGGCGACGGTCAGATTCTTTTCTTTCTTCTGATTTGTTAACAACAATGGTACGTCCGTCAACTTCCGCATTGTTAAGTTCATCGATGGCTTTTTGAGCCGCTTCGTCGTCGGGCATTTCTACAAAACCGAAACCCCTGCTTCTGCCTGAGAATTTATCAGTAATAATACGAGCCGATGCTACTTCACCGTATGCCTCAAACAGTTCTTTTAATTCACCTTCTTCTAAACGAAAGGGTAAGCTTCCAACAAAAATGTTCATTTATAGCAATTTAAATATTAAAATATGGGTTAAAGATATGCTTTTTTTATACACTTGCTGTTTTTCGGTTAGAAAAATGCAACTTATTTTTAACTTACTTTTTAGTTTGCAACTAAAAGGGCTGGTTTTACTACTCTCCTTGAAAACAAAGTCCTGTTGTTTTTGATTTCATTTCACTTATCTGTTTTCCTTTTTCACTGCAATTTAACTTTGCTTTTTTTCTTCTTTTTGTAGGCCAACCACCATATTACAACGCCGCTGATTAATACCACTATAATTGCAATCCCAAACAAAGGAATATACAGTATATAAAGTGGGCCAATAAGATGATTGAATATTCTACCTGTATGTACTTCCAAAGCTACGTTCCATAGTGAAATGGGTGTGTTGTCTAAAATTAGTTGTGGCATGGTTGGGACCTCAAGGTTTTTAACCAAGGATATCATTCCATGAGCGTAGTCTACTACGAAGTCTCCGTGTGCAGTGGATATGAATCCAGATATTAGATGATCTGAGATGGGAGAACCCACGTTATTGGGTTTTTCATAAGGCTTTTGCTTCATATAGTCAAACACTACACCCGTATGAATGTCCCATAAAAATAAGCCTGTAAATGAACCCACCAAATAGTGATTGGAAAAGATTGCATCTTTCTTTAGAACAGTACATCCCATTACACTAACGGGTGGTTGATTTGTTGGCGCGTATGGCGGTTCAGTGAAACTCTCTTCGAAAAAATAGAATCCATCGATGGTAGAAACCAGATAGGCATTGTGGTCATCGTCCCATACAATTCGTCGTAAATTATCGTACCAGGGATTGGAGGTGTCCATTTTAGAGTGAGGTATTTTACTCACTTTAGCCGATGCTATAGGGATGAGTAGTGGAGGACGCAAAAACATTCCTGTAACAGCTGTAAAAACCAAAAATATCGCCATGATATATCCCACTTCATTGTGTAGTTTTAGATTTTTAACCATGGATTTTCGAATTCTTTCACGTGGAAGGTTCTTTTTTCTTCTTCGCTTTATCCATTTGGGCAACAACCAGTGCAACAGGCCTGTGATGGCAAGAAATAGGAGTGACAGTGCGAATATATCTACCAGTATTTTACCCCAATGGCCAAACATCTCACCGCTGTGCAACGTCCATAGCGTTTTGAATAGACTTACTTTATTGTCGTAGTTGGCGGGGGGAGGCAAAATAGTGATTGTAAAATTCTTTAAATCTTTACTTTTTAATAGATAAGAACGTGTGAGTATATGAACTTCATCATTATGCTCAATTAAATCGTTGATGCGTAGTTCTGGGCCAGGGATTTCAATCTTCTCCCAGCTTTCACCCGCGTATTTGTATAAGCCGAACAAAGTACCTGCTAATAGTTCGCCTTTGCTCGTTAAGAGCATGGTTTCAACCTTGCGATTGTCAATTCCTTTGCCAAATCCTTCATTGAGATCGATGAAGCTATTTAGTTCATTGTTGGTGAGCCAGGCGCCTATATTTCCATATATCACTAAATCATTGGGAGAGAGCTCTATTGAACTTTTGATGGAGGCTAAATTCCAGTTTTCGATTTGATAATCTGGAGGCAGTATTTTTCGATTGATGTCCACCGCTGAGAACCAATCTCTGTGGTTCATGATTATGCCAGAGGTTGAAAAGAGGATTATAAATAGGGTGAGGACAATTCCTGGCCACTTATGATATTTTCGCATTCTCTTGAGCCACTTACTTCTTCCACTAACCTCTTTCTTGTTCTGATTTTCCATAGGGTTTAACACCTTTTTTTTTAATAGATCACAAAAATATCAATAATAGATAAATAGACAACTGTATCTTTTATTAAAATGTCTATAACCTACAATTCACTTCGCTTTTACTGTTATTTTGGTAAATAGTAGATAGAAAAGTGTAAGAATTGTAACTTCAATGGCAATAATATAGGTAAGTTTAACAATATTCAATTGAAATGGGCTTAATTTTAGAGATTTTAATTTGATGGTAATGGCTCCTTATATTCTATTTATATACGTTATCTTCATAATATTGATTGCACTCAATATTGTTTTTTATACCGAAACCCCCAGTAAGGCTCTTGGTTATTTAATTCTGGTGATCTCTTTTCCTATAGTTGGAGTTCTTATCTATTTTAGTGTGGGCTTAAATTATAGAAAGAAAGGACTCTATCTTAAAAAGCTGGAAATCGATGAATTGGAGTTTCCTAAATTGGAACAGAAAGTTCAAGTTTCTTCACAAGAAGCGTTATTGCGAAACAGTGAAAGTATTGGTCACTTTCACCACTTGGCAAACTTTTCGAAATCTAAAATATTAATATCAGACAATAACAGAGCTTCGATTTTGATCAATGGAGAAAATAAATTTCCAGATGTAATCGAAAGCCTGAAGAAGGCAAAACACCATATTCATATTGAATATTATATCTATGAGAATGATGAAATAGGCAATCAATTGGCGCAAGTTCTTATGGCTAAAGTCAAAGAAGGAGTGGAGGTACGATTTATTTATGATGATTATGGTGGTCGGGATATCAGAAAAAATATTGTTAAGAAGCTTATAGACTCAGGTGTAGAAGCGCATCCATTTTATAAGATTAATTTAATAATGTTGGCCAATCGACTCAATTATAGAAACCACCGAAAAATTATAATAGTTGATGGTGTAGTTGGGTATATAGGTGGAATCAATGTGTCTGACAAATATATTAATCCAAATAACAATCAATTATTTTGGAGAGATACACATCTTAAAATAATTGGAGCATCCGTAATTAATTTACAATTTACTTTTTTAACAGATTGGAATTTTTGTGCTAATCAAAAGATTTCATTTACTAGCGATTATTTTCCAGTCGAAGATTTACATACACCTTATGGTAATCATTTGATTCAAATTATTTCGAGCGGACCCGATTCAAAGTACCCCAACATTAAATACGCATTAATCCAAGCGATTGTGGCAGCGAAAAGTGAAGTTTGTATCACTACACCCTATTTTATTCCTGATAGATCTTTTTTAGATGCTATATATATCGCCGCTTTAAGTGGTGTTGAGATAAAATTATTACTCCCTCAAAAGTCCGATTCTTTTGTTGTAAATACTACTACCCAATCTTATTTTCAAGATTTGTTAAAATCAGGCGTGAAAATTTATACGTATACAAAAGGATTTGTACATGCCAAAACGATGGTGTGCGATAAAAAAATATCCATAATTGGTACTGCAAATCTTGACAACAGGAGTTTTGATTTGAATTTTGAAATTAATGCTGTAGTTTATGATGAGAATATTGCAAAGGAGCTTACAGGTATATTTGAAGACGATCTAAAGTATTCAAAGCAAATTAATTTAGAAGATTGGGTAAGAAGGCCTTTTTACAAGAAACTACTCGAAAAAGTTTTCAAGCTTTTTTCGTCATTAATGTAATTCGATTTCGATTATTAATAAATGAAATAAAATAAAAAGGTGTGTAAGTAAAGAAATGGCAATTCTCTAATTTTGCTACAAAACATTTTTATCTGTTTTGAATTATTGTGATAAACCTAAAATCGAAGGCGACGAGTTTTATACTTTTTTAAGTAGTATCTTAATTCCTATCCTCATTATCTGGGAATTTCTTTCTTTTTAATTTTGCTACCAATTCCTTGCCTTTAATATTACTATACTTCTTTTTTGGGCGTACAGACCCCAATAGAAAAGCATAAGCTTCCATCCCCTTCACTTGATCAAAAATCACTCTTAAAATGGCCACGCCAGGAATAAAAAGAACCATCCCTGCGAGTCCCCAAATAAAGTTCCCAATAAAAAGAGCAATAATAGTCATGAGTGGATTCATCGACACCTGATTACCCACTATTCTGGGTGTAAAGAAATTGCTCTCAACAACTTGAATAATGTAAAAAGAAAGCAAGACTCCGAATGGATACCAAAGAGAATCTTTTGTGAGAAGCGCAAAAAGTATAGGAAGAATGGAACCAATAATGGGTCCTAAAAATGGAATAACATTTAGGAAAGCAGCAAATACAGCAAATAAAAGAGCATGTTTTATGCCCAAACTAAATAGTGCAATGCTGTTAAGAACAGCTAAGATACAAATTACATAAAAAGCACCTTTAATATATTTCTGCACTACATTCTTTACTTTAACAACTGTTCTTCCTACTTTCTCTTCATGTTTTTTAGAAAACAGTTTCTTTATAAAATCAACGATGAAACCTCGATAAAATATAAATAGGAATAAATAGATTGGAATAATAAAAGCCAGAGTTAAAGTCCCCAATGTAGCAATCACTCCTTGTGATAATACGTTTAGGTTATCCGTTATTTGTTTAAAAACGATTTCTTTAATCTTGTCCACAGAAAGATTGACGTGACCGCCAGAAAATCTCTCAATAAACTTATTTAAAGAAGATAGCAGTTCACTAAAACGATTTTCTAATCCATCCAAATCAGAAGAGAAATTGACTATTTGGAAATAGAAAAAATAGAGTATTCCTGCTACCAAGAGGATGATGGAGACCAAACTGATAATAGCAGAAAAAGTGGGGTTTATTTTTTTTCTTTCCAGCCATGAAGTGAAAGGACTGATTAAAACAGCAAGAAACCCAGCTATCAAAATAGGTACTAATACAGATTTAGCTGCTTGCATAATCACAACGATTAGCACCAAGCTCAATAATATGGTCGTTATGCGTAAATAATAAGGGAGATCAATTTTTTGTGAACTATTTTCTTTCATAAACTTCTTGTAATGAAATTAAGGAATCGAACTCTGATTAAAACTTTCCTACCTGTATATGAAAGATTTTAGCAACCGAGTATACAACGATAATAATCGGGCAAGTTCGATCTAATATTTAGTAGCTAAAAGGAAAAGTACTCCAAAAGTTCCTATCTATCAAAACTTGAACATCTTTTATTTATTCCCCTGTCATCCCGAAGGAGCCCACATTGGTAATTTGATACTCCTTTGTGTTAAATCCAACTTCTTGTTTTGGATTAATCTCGGTTACTTCCATGATGGACTTTTCACCCGACTTGAGATCGGTAGACTCACTTGACATTAAAAATCCATTTGCATTACCAAATGCAACTCCTATTCTATTGAAGAGTGCAGGCAATCCTGATGAGCGAGTAGCTTTGTAATCATTTGTTAGCCAAAAACTTCCTTTTGTTGTCTCGTCTGCGTATTCATACTCTTCACACTTATAACCTAAGATTGATTTTGTGCGACCCGTTTTTTTGTAGTTTGTTGGTACATCATCTTTGTCAAAATCCTCTACTTCAGAAACCTCCTTAAATAAATCTGGTGTACCATAGGCAATCCCTGTCTTTTCATTATTATCATTTGA
>CAZJDS010000140.1:0-6286 GCA_964544795.1 uncultured Alkaliflexus sp.
TTAACCCTCAAAAAATTAGATACGCCTATCGATTGGAAGGTGTTGATCGTGACTGGGTAGAGGTGTCTTCCGATCAGCGTATTGCTACCTATACCAACCTGAAAGGAGGTAGCTATCGATTTCGGATTAAGGCAGCGCACAGCGGAGGTAAATGGGGATCTTTTGAGAAGGTAATGACAATTACCATACGCCCTCCCTTTTGGCAAACTGGTTGGTTTCTCTTGCTGTTGATATTAACGATTATAGTTGTTAGTATTTTTTACATACGGCATCATACCAAGCGCCTGCTATTGGAAAAAAGTCGCTTGGAGCGTATGGTGAGAGAGCGTACAAGTAAAATTGAAGAGCAAAACCATCATATGCGTCAGCAATCTGAAGAATTGCAGGTTGTTAACAAACGTTTACAGCGAAGAGGCGAATTGATTGAAGGACAAAAAGAAGAGTTGGAAGCTAAAAATGAAGAGATATTAGATCAGCGAGATCGTTTGATGGAGTTGAATAAAGAAATTGAAAGCATCAATCAAAATCGAATGCGGTTTTTCACCAACATTTCCCATGAATTCAGAACACCTTTAACGCTTATTATTTCACCTATTGAACGGCTGATTAAAGAAATGGAGATCTCAGAGTCAGCATTAAATATCCTACAAATAGTTCAGAGGAATGCGCGTAGGCTTAACCTGCTCATTGATCAGCTTTTAATGTTCCGAAAGATTGAAACAGGGAACCTTAATGTTCGGATCTCTGAAATTAATAGGGATCAATTCATATCAGAAGTGTTTCATGCTTTTAATGAATTGGCTGCTCAGCGCAAAATTAATTATACTCTCAAGATGCATTTATCTGATACTATGGGATGGGTGGATACGGAAAAGTTAGAGAATATTCTCTATAATCTCTTGTCGAATGCATTTAAATATACTCCTGACGGAGGATCAGTAACTGTTGAGGTGATGGATGTTATGGCACAACGAAATGACGTTGAAATACCCATGATAAAATTGGAGGTCTCTGATTCTGGTGTTGGGGTTGATGAGGATCAGGTAGATAAAGTTTTTACTCGATTTTATCGATCACCTAACGGTACAAATGCTAAGGGGAGTGGCATAGGGCTGTCTCTAACGAAGGAGTTGGTAGATTCAATGTCCGGACACATCAAGCTAAAGAGGAAGGGGGTTGGGGCTTGTTTTGAGCTGCTACTTCCATACAAGAAAGAGGATTTTATAGGTGCTGAAATTAATGAACTTCCAGGTTTTGATAGTGAAGAACTTATTAATAAGGTGCAGGTAGTAATGGATGATATTGCTGATAATGAACCTTTCCTTCCTAATAATTTGAAAGATGAGTCTCAAGAACCTCTGATATTAATCGTTGAGGATAATAGAGAATTAGCACTGTTTATTGCCAACTCTTTGAGTGGAAATTATCGAGTGAAAATGGCTGTAAATGGAAAGGAGGGATACGAAATGGCAAGAAGATTATCTCCCGATGTAATTGTTTCGGATGTGATGATGCCTGTGATGGATGGTGTTGAGATGTGCAAACAAATTAAATCGAACTTGTACACCAGTCATATACCAGTAATCATGTTGTCGGCCAAGGCATTACTGGAGGATCAGTTGGAAGGTGTGGAGGTAGGTGCTACAGATTATATACCTAAACCCTTTAATCTTGAGCTTCTTCAAGCAAAGCTGCGTAATATAATTGATTCAAGGCGGAAATTAAGAGAAATGTTTTCGTCAGAAACAGAGATTGTGGCACCCAAAAACACCGGTTCTATTGATGAGAAGTTTCTTGCAAAATCGTATGAAATTTTGGAAGCATCCTACTCTAATCCCGAGTTTAGTGTGGAGCTATTTGCGGATTTAATGTTTGTTAGCCGTTCGTTGCTTTATAAGAAACTAAAAGCTTTGATTGATTTGTCTCCCAATGATTTTATTACTATTTACCGATTGAAAAAATCGTTACCTCTCCTCTCTTCAAAGGGGATGTCAATTAATGAAGTGGCATATAGTATTGGGTTTAATGATCCTAAATATTTCAGTCGGGTGTTTAAGAAGTTCTATAAAAAAACGCCCACAGAGTATTTTGGTTAAAATGGTGTTGTTAGTAATCTCTTGCTTTTAAATAGTTTAAGTGGGTAAATACTCTTTTGATATATAATAAATTAAAAATGTTAAAAATGAAAATTGTATTATTTTGTTTAACTCTTTTTTTATGTAGTAGTCCTCTATTTTCCAAAGAGATTATAGTTAAAGGTCCATCTGGAAAATTGGAGTTGACTATAATGTTGGATGATGGAACGCCTCATTATTCAGTATTATATGATAAAAAAACATTAGTTAAAAAATCACCATTAGGTCTTATATGTGACGTTGGAAATTTTTCAAAATCAATCTCTTTTGTCTCTTCTGATGAAAAAGTGATTGACGAAAATTATACTATGAATCGTACAAAATCCTCATCGGTTCATTACGTTGCGAAAGAAGTAACGTACACTATGAAAAATGATAAGGGGCAGCTCATCTCTGTTATATTTAGAGTGAGTAATAATGATATAGCTTTTAAATACGTTTTACCTCAATTTGGCGAAACTGCCAGTTGTGTTGTAGAAAAGGAGACTACAGGGTTTAAATTTCCGCTTCATACTACAACTTTCATTACTCCCCAAGCTACCCCAATGATTGGGTGGAAAAGAACAAAGCCAAGTTATGAAGAAGAATATGTGCCTGATGAGCCAATCGGTACGCCATCAAAATACGGAGAAGGTTATACTTTCCCTGCTCTGTTTCATGTAGGGGATGATGGTTGGGTTCTAATATCTGAAACTGGAGTGAGTAGCGCCTATTGTGGCTCACATCTCAGTGAAGGAACTGCCGATGGATTGTATTCTATAGCTTATCCAAATCCAAAAGAAAATAATGGACATGGAACATCTAATCCAGGATTGAGTTTGCCTGGTGAAACTCCCTGGAGAACAATAACTGTAGGTAACACGCTAAAGCCAATCGTAGAAACTACTGTTCCTTTCGATGTAGTGGAACAATTATATGAACCTTCTCAGCAATACAAGTTTGGTCGATCAACCTGGAGCTGGATTATGTGGCAAGATAATAGCATCAATTATGATGACCAGATTAAATATATTGATTTAGCTGCCGAAATGGGTTATGAATATGTTTTGATAGATGGTCATTGGGAAAACCAGATTGGATATGAAAAGATGACTTCTCTATTTAAATATGCACAATCGAAAGATGTTGATGCGTTTGTTTGGTATAACTCAAATGGATATTGGAATGATGCACCACAAAGAGCAAAACAAAAAATGCACAACTCTATTGTGCGAAAGAAAGAGATGAAATGGTTGAAAAGCCACGGTGTGAAAGGAATTAAAGTCGATTTCTTTGGTGGTGATAAGCAGGAAACGATAAAATTATATGAAGATATTTTGTCTGATGCCAATGACTATGGACTAATGGTCATTTTTCACGGATGTACGTTGCCTAGAGGATGGGAGCGTATGTATCCTAACTTCGTAGGCAGCGAAGCGGTGTTGGCTTCTGAAAATCTTGTTTTTACGCAAAAGGCAAATGACGAGGAAGCATACAGTGCTACTTTACATCCATTCATCCGTAACACGGTAGGTTCAATGGAATTTGGGCCTGTTCTGCTTAACAAGCGCCACAATCGCACCAACGATGGAGGGAGTATTCGTAGAACATCTTATACTTTTCAATTGGCAACAGCTGTTTTATTTCAAAATCCTATTCAAATGTTTGCAATAGCACCTAACAATTTAAAGGATGCTCCTAAAGCAGCCATAGACTTTATGAAACAAGTGCCAACAACATGGGACGAAGTACAATATATTGATGGTTACCCAGGTAAATATTGTGTTATTGCACGCCGACATGCCGACAAATGGTATATTGTTGGTATTAATGCGACCAAAGAAACGTTAAAACTTAAAGTAAATCTTCCGATGTTTGAAAACAAACAAGTCTTTAAATATGCTGATGATGTTGATGGAAATACACAATTAGAGAAAGTATCTGTTAATAAAAAGGGAAATACGACCTTGACTATTGCTACAGACGGAGGGGTAATACTTACTAATTGAAAAACATATAAGTTACAACTCAAATGAATATTTATTTGAGTTGTAACTTTAAATTTAAATAGAATGCATTAATCAACAACGAGGGGATAAATAGAGCTTGATAAAAGCGTGCTTTACCTTTCTAAAATAGATCTATCTAGCTCAGACCAAATAAGATCTTTCAATTCTGTAATCCCTTTGCCTGTAACTGAAGAGATAAAAACATACGGAACTTCTTTCGGCAGTTGTTTTTCCATCTCTGCTTGCATCTCAGCATCAATGAAATCACTCTTGGTAATAGCCAATAATATTCGTTTGTCTAACAGTTCGGGATTGTACTGCTCCAATTCATTTCTTAGTATGTTGAACTCCTCTTTTATATCTTTAGAATCAGTGGGAACCATAAATAACAGAATAGGGTTTCGTTCAATGTGTCGAAGAAAACGCAATCCGATTCCTTTTCCTTCATGTGCACCTTCTATTATTCCAGGGATGTCGGCCATCACAAAAGATTTATGATCACGATACTCCACAATACCTAAGTTGGGTATAAGGGTAGTAAAAGGATAATCTGCAATTTCTGGTTTTGCCGCGCTTACGGCAGCCAAAAGAGTTGATTTACCCGCGTTGGGATGACCTACCAACCCCACGTCGGCCAAAACTTTTAATTCAAAAATAGCAGCCAATTCAACCGCTGGCTCACCAGGTTGTGCAAAACGAGGCGTTTGATTGGTAGAGCTTTTGAAATTTACGTTTCCTAAGCCACCACGTCCTCCTTTAACCAAGATAAACTCTTGTCCATCATCGGTAATTTCAGTAATAATATCATAGGTCTCTGCATCTTTTATAACTGTACCCAGTGGCACTTCAATGTATCTGTCTTCGCCATCAGCTCCAAAAGATCTTTGTTTGCCACCCGACTCGCCGTGTTCTGCGTAGACGTGGCGTTGATATTTAAGGTGAATCAGCGTCCAGTAGTTTCTATTTCCTCGAACAATAATATGACCACCCCTGCCACCATTACCGCCATCAGGGCCACCTTTGGGCACAGACTTTTCTCGCCGCATGTGTCTTGATCCTGGGCCTCCGTTGCCTGAGCGACAAAATATTTTGACATAATCTACAAAATTTGAACTGGCCATATTATTGTATAACTTGTTAATTTACGCTTCAATAGCGGTCTCAATGCGACCAAAAATATCGTCCACTGAACCTTCGCCATGAATACCTTTGTAACTTCCTTCTTTTTTATAAAAATCAATAACAGGAGAGGTCTGATCTTCATATACCTGAATTCGTTTTTCAATGGTCTCAAGGTTATCGTCTGAACGTCCTGAAGTTTCACCTCTTTTTAAAAGCCTGCTGATTAGCTCTTCTCTTTGCACCTCTAAATTTAACATTACATTGATGGTCTCATCGCGTTTTTTAAGCATCTCTTTCAATGCTTTTGCTTGTTCCACAGTTCTAGGAAATCCATCAAAAATAACACCTTTTGCATCAGATAAACGGCTGAGCTTATTTTCAAGCATGCCAATAATAGTGGCATCAGGAACGAGTTCGCCGCGATTGATGTATTGAGAGGCTTCTTTGCCAAGAGGAGATTCTGCTTTTATTTCAGCACGTAAAATATCTCCTGTTGAGATGTGTGCCAATCCAAATTTAGCGATGATCTTTTCACTCTGTGTTCCTTTTCCAGACCCTGGAGGGCCAAAAATAATTACGTTCAACATTCCTTAATCTCTCTTTTGTTTATAATATAATGATTATTTATTACTTCTGCTTTTCTTTGATTAAACTGTAGATATCTGGTAAGTTTCTGCCATATCCATTGTAATCTAAACCATAGCCTACAATGAATTCATCGGGAATATTCAGTCCCACATAATCCAGTTTTATCTCTTTTTTAAAGGCGTCAGGTTTATGAAGAAGTGTAGCAATAAGAACTTCTTTTGCACCTAATACTTTCAATTGTGCCACACTATTTTCTATCGTGATACCCGTATCTACTATGTCCTCTAACAATACAATGGTTCGGCCATTTAAATCTTCATTGAATCCGATCAACTGTTTTACTTTGCCAGTACTGCCCAATCCATCATAGGAGGCAAATTTTACAAAGCTTATTTGACAAGGGAAATCTATTAACTTCATCAAGTCGGCCGAAAACATGAATGAACCATTGAG
>CAZJDS010000140.1:6296-6948 GCA_964544795.1 uncultured Alkaliflexus sp.
TCAAATCTCGATTCATCTTTTCCGCCATTTGCCAAGTGGCTCGCTTTATATCGCTGGCTGGAATTGAGAGTCCAAACTCTTTGTCTAAAAGTTGAATGCGTTTCATTGATGCCTCTATTTTAAATGAAGATACAAAAGTATGAAAAAAGATGGACTCCTCGTCTTATCATACTTCTAAATATATATAATCAACAGACTGCAGAGTATTCGAGATCAATTTCTATTTGTTCTAATCTCTATTGATTGATATGTAAGGAAATAATTTGAGTTTTTAGATTTTAATATTTAACTTGTTAAGAGGTTTTAACAAAGTAGGTTTTTTAGATTTTTATAAATTCCCTTAACCATGACTCATTATAGAGCCTTCCTTAATAACCAAAAGCCTTGTTTTGCAAACCGATTTTCTGCACTGTTTTTTTGGATGGTATTACTTCTATCCTCTCCCTTTCTTTTATGGTCGCAGCAGCAATTTAACTCACCTGTTGAAGGAGTATTAGGGAAATCAGGTGCTGGCGATCAAACGCTTTGGGCATTTTTTAGCAATCCTGCAGGTTTGGCATGGGTAAATCGACCATTGGCTGGTGTGGGGTATAATAGTGATTATCATCTGAAAGAATTGAGTTCAAGAGCACTCTTTGTGGTACTCCCCACC
>CAZJDS010000141.1:0-6025 GCA_964544795.1 uncultured Alkaliflexus sp.
CCAGTGGTTTATGAAATAGAAACCCCTTTTAAAACCAATATTCTTAAGAAAACTGTGGCTACAGGCTCGATTATTCCACGTCGTGAAATTCAGATTAAGCCACAGGAGTCAGGTATCATTCGTCAGATATTTGTGGATCCAGGAGATATTGTGAAGAAGGGCGATAAAATTGCTCAAATTCAGATTATTCCTGAGATGATTGAAGTGAACGCTGCAGAAAACAGGTTGAACAAATCCAGATTGGCATTTAATAATGCTAAGATAGAGTTTGATAGAACCAAGCAGTTGTATGATGAAAAGGTGATTACTCTTTCTGAATATGAAACTCAAGAACTCAATTACAAAACCATGAAAGAGGATGTTGAAGCTGCACAAAATCACCTTCAGTTGATTCAGGAAGGGGTTACCAGTAAAATGGGTGCACAAACCAATACCGTCATACGTTCCACCATTGATGGTATGGTGTTAGATGTTCCACTGAAAGAGGGAAATTCAGTTATCAAGAGTAACACTTTTAACGATGGAACGACTGTAGCTATTGTGGCTGATATGGCTGAAATGATTTTTGAAGGGATGGTAGATGAAACAGAAGTAGGCAAAATTAAAGAAGGAATGCACCTTCAACTTTCAGTAGGCGCGGTGAATGAAGAGTCTTTTGATGCGATCTTGGAATATATTTCACCCAAAGGCAAAGAAGAGAACGGTGCCATTCAATTTCAAATTCGTGCTGCCGTTTCTTTAAAGGACAATACTTTTATTCGTGCGGGTTATAGTGCCAATGCTGATATTGTTTTGGATCGTCGGGATAGTGTTCTTTGCGTCACCGAAAGGGTATTGCAGTTCAGCAACGACTCTACTTTTGTGGAAGTGGAGACTGCGCCTCAGCTCTTTGAAAAGCGTTTGGTAAAAACGGGTCTGTCAGATGGAGTAAATATCGAAGTTGTTTCTGGAGTTTCCAACACCGATAAAGTGAAGATTCCTAAGATTTAAATATAATAGAAATAATACTTTCATGAAGATTTTTCTTTCATTTCTCATTTTTGCTGGATTAGTTCAAATTACATTGGCTCAGCCGCAAGATAATTCACAATGGACTCTCGAGCAATGCATTAATTATGCGCAGGAACATAATCTAACATTGAAACAGCAAGAGCTTACTGTGGATGCGGCTAAAAATCAATTAGAGCTTAAGAAATTGGATCTATTGCCCAATTTAAATGCAAGTAGCAGCTATACTACTCGTTTGGGGCGCGTTCGGAACGATGTTAATTATCAAATTACGGATGTTACCACTCGTTTTTCTGACTTGAATGTCTCATCCACCACTCCTATTTTTGAGGGATTTACCAAGAGAAAGTCTATTGAGAAGGGAAGAATTGATTGGCAAGCTGCTTTGATGGACGTAAAAAAAGCAGAAAATGATTTGGCACTAAATATTACTGCACTTTTTATTCAAATTTTGTTTGATCAAGAATTGTTGCAGTCAGCTCAGCAACAGCTTGAAGTAGCCAATTTGCAGATGGAGCGAACAGAAATATTAGTGAAAAACGACAAACTTCCACAAGGCAGTCTTTTAGAGATGAACTCCATGGTGGCTCGTGAGCTTATGAATGTTACTTCGTTGGAAAATAATCTCTCCATGTCGCTTTTGGAGCTTGCTCAAGCTTTGGATTTAAATGATGTAGCTGATTTTAATATTCAGAAACCTAAATTGCCAGAATTTGCAGCTATGGAGTCGTTACAAGATGAAGATATCTACCAAATTGCTGTAAACACACTTCCTCAAATCGCTGCTTCTGAGATGAGGTTAGTGAGTGGACAAAAGGATGTGGAAATTGCAAGAGGGTATTTATGGCCACGCCTCTCCTTTAGTGCGGGGTGGGGAACAAGTATCTCTAAATATAAAAATGAATCTGGATTTGATTTTGCTCGAAAATTTG
This sequence comes from uncultured Alkaliflexus sp., assembly GCA_964544795.1. Classification (GTDB taxonomy): domain Bacteria; phylum Bacteroidota; class Bacteroidia; order Bacteroidales; family Marinilabiliaceae; genus CAZHHH01. Next base: position 1,941 of record CAZJDS010000141.1, read on the forward strand.
ATGACAACGCTTTTCAGTATTATGGATTAAACCTTTCTATCCCTATTTTTAATGGATTGGCAACCCGTAAAAGTGTTGCCAGCGCAAAAATCAGTAGCATGAATGCGCAATATGAACTGGAAAAACAGAAATTGATTTTACGTAAAGAGATTCAACAAGCGCAGGCGGATGCTGTGGCTGCACTTAGGCAATATCGAGCTGGAGCTGCAGCTGTTGAGTCCTATCAAAAGTCATTTAGTTATACTGAAAAGCGATTCAATTTAGGTTTGGTAAATAGTGTAGATTATAATGTAGCAAAAGCTGATTATAGTAAGGCAGAGTCAGATTTTATTCAAGCAAGATATACGTATCTGTTGCGTATGAAAATTTTAGATTTTTATCAAGGGAAACCCTTGGTTGAATGAAGTTCACCTTAAGCTCTTAATTTAAGAGGTGAATTTACACACTCATTTTTTATTTCATAATTTGACCATATTCTCATTTTTCAGATCGGATTTCCTTGTGATTTTTGAAGAAAAAATAAGTGATGCTGATATAATTTTAGCATCACTTATTTCACTTCTCGCATAGTAAAAAATCTATTTATCTGGAGATCCTACTCATTTTGTCTTTTTGCCCCAATATGTTGCATTTAAATTTTTCTCGGTTCCAGCATATACAAACGTTACCCGACGTGGAGTAGCTTCCCAATCTACTTCACGTTCAACGCATACAATAACGTTGCCCAATGTGAGTTGTTTTTTTGCTTCATCGTAGCTCCAACTGCCTGTTAGAGCCCCCGACATAGTGCCGTTGGCATTGAGAGTTAAGTCAGATGCCATATTTTGAATGCCATAGCTGTATTTAAGATTTATGTGTTCCCATTTTCCAACAAGTGAGTCTTTGGTTATAGTACCGTAATCAGGGACGGCAGCGTAACGTTCGGGCAATGCTATGGGCCAAAGGTTGTCGGGTTCGCTTAGAGAGGCCGGACACCATACAATACGACGTACATGGCCCATCATAAGTGCATTGGAGTATGCGTTACCATTAACATTAGCAGGCAATCGTCCTTGCGACATGTAGAACCATTCGTCGGCACCTTCTTTTTGGAAGATAGCGCAGTGGGATATACCTACCCATCCGTTGCTAAGATTGAATTTATAAGGATGAGTTACGATCGGATAACTGTCTCCGCTCCCGTTGGTAAAGTTACGTCCAGTAATATCAAGGTAGGGACCTTCGATGTTTTCGCTTCTGACCACTCGTGTGTTGTAGGGTACGTCGAGTCCATCGTAAGCTATGAACAAGTAGTAGTAACCATCTTTGTAAATTATTTCGGGGGCTTCGCTACCTTGCCAACGTGACGAGGCTCTGCGTGTGCCAACTCTCACACCATAGCGGGCTGTGAGTTCACTTACACTCTCTGCGTAAGGCTCACCAAGAGGTTTGAGTGGTTTACCAGTTGTTGCATCCACTTGTAACAATGCAAATCCACTATGCCATGATCCATATATCAGGTAATGATTCCCCTCGGGTGTTACTATATAAGTGGGGTCGATGGCGTTGTAGTAGAAATAGCCACTCCAATTGTTTAAATTGGGACGACTGAAGTCTAGGCCTCGATCTGAAGACGAAGTGGTAACAAACCCCTTATCGATCCATACAGCTCCAGCGGGGTCGGTCGATTCGCACATCCCGATAAAGGCGCGTTCAGTCCAGCTTCCATCAAAGTTGGCCGCAGTGTTGGCTTTCCCCGTTTTGATGTAGTTATCGATGATTACACTGTAATACATGCGCAATACTTCTTGCCCCCCTACATTAACCCTACGAACAACAGGTGCCCAGAAACCATAATTAATTTTGTCGTCATCAATGGCTTTAAGCCCCATCCGCGTACGAATGGCGTTTAGCGAGTCGGCTACCCAAGAGGGTGCGTCATAGAAAGGTCCGCCAACCCATTGCCAATTCACCAAATCGGTTGAACGTTTGCCTTGAAAATGTCCATGACCTGCATGTTCGTTACCATACGAGGCATCCGTTCCGTACATATAGTAATATCCATTGTAGTAGGCAACCGACGGGTCGTGAACATTAGCAAGATTCCACTTGTTTCGGTTTGACCACGATGCTATCGATGAATAGTCGTCGGCGTATGTGGGAATAGTCCATTTTGTATCGGTGTCAGGTTTATCCTCTTTAGGTATAATATCATCGTCTTTACACCCGATAAATAACAGAGTAGTTATGGTGGTAGATAAAAACAGTAAATACTTTAGTCTCATGTGTAATATGTTTATGTTAAAAACTTCCTTATCAACTTACAAAAGTTACGCCGATAAGGAAGTCTTTAATTTAAATCAATGATTTCTACTTTACAATAGGACGAATAGTCCATTTTTCTCTAAAAGCAGGTCCGTTATCTTCATTCTTGTTTGCCGAGTTACCCGTAAGATTTGGGTTGGAATTAAGAATGTCTTGAAATATTGGGAAATATTCATGTCCCTTATAATAATGTTGAAATGATGAGCCGCTGGCGGTTTGAGCCGTAAGCTCTTCGGTTGAAGCAGTGCCATCGAGTTTATAATAAGCATGTTCAACCAACTGATTCAGACGACTCTCATCATAGAAGAATCCCCAACGGAGTAAGTCGATACCACGTCCGTTTTCGCAGCCGAATTCTTTCGGACGTTCAACGTTTGCTATTTGTTCGAAAAGAGCATCAGCAGACGAGAAGTCGGAAAGTTGAAGATCTTCAAGGGCAACACGACGACGTACTTCGTTTATATAATCAATTGCAGTTTGAGTTGGCCCATTGATCTCATTCTCGCATTCTGCAGCACGCAGTAAAACATCGCTATAACGCATAAGGCGTAGGTTGACTCCACAATTCAATCCGTTGGTAATAGATTTGTAGATGTTGTTTCTCGCATTGGTGAACTTAGCGATTGATATACCACCTTGTGCATTGTTTGATAGAGGAGTTCTAGTTATCTCTTGCTGATAAACAATGTTGCTACGAGGATCTCCATCAGGATAAGCTGCCGTTTTTATACCAGTATAGCTGCTATACTCTTCTTCAAAGGTAACCAATGTCCAATATAAACGTGGATCGAGACGACCATCGGTAGAGTTTTCTTTTCTGAATAGGTTATACAACCAAGGTGAGCCCGCTAAGTCGCCCCAGCTACCCAGTTCCTGAGAAGCATAATTACTTTCTATTGCATGCCCCTGAGTAGCTTGAGAACTAATGTTTACTGGCGTCCACTCTTCGTCGGTCCCCCCTGTGCCATAGTCCATAAATTGAACTTCGAATAGGCTCTCTACATTATTCTCGTAGGCCGAACCTTCTCTGAAGTTATCCCCAAAGTCGGCTGTAAGTTCATAATGACCATACTTACCAGCGATGATGTCTTTCAGAACTGGATAAGCTTCTTCAAATTTATGACGGAACATAAGTGCACGAGTCAAATACCCAGCAGCAGCACCACATGTAGCACGGCCTTTAGCCCATTCACCACCTTTATCGCGCGATGGCAACATTTGCATCGCTTTTGTGAGGTCAATTTCTATTTGGTCAAACACCTCGTCTTGCGTATTGCTGGATGCATAAATGGTGCTAATATCCGAATAGGATTCATAATCGGTAATTAAAGGCACAGTTTGATAGTAGGTAGCCAAGTGGTAGTAGGCCAAAGATCTGATGAAGAGAGCCTGTCCGGCTATCTGATTATAAGAATCTTCCGACATTTTAACTGCATCTACTTTCGACAATACAAAATTTGTGCGGTTTACTGCATGGTACCAGTCACGCCACGGCCACTCGTCACCGATCCCAATTGTACCTGGAGAGTTGAGATTGTCGTATTCCAAGTACCACTGTTGAGATGAGTTCCATACTTCGTCGCCCCTTACAGCATCCAGAGTGTAGCCAACGCGGGCAAATGAACCTTCAAGACGAATGCGATTGTAACAAGAGATGATAGCCTCCTGAAGATCCGACTCTGAATTGCCAAAGTCGTAGGTTGTCTGTCTGTTCGGATTTACAACATCAAGTTGATCATTGCAAGCTGTTAAGCCTCCAATTAGCACCAACATTATAAAAA
>CAZJDS010000141.1:6035-6947 GCA_964544795.1 uncultured Alkaliflexus sp.
TATATTGTTATAAATTATAAAGTCAATATTTAATTGTAAAGTTAAATTAATAAATCATTAATTATTTTATAGTTTTCATTTTAGGGAAAACTTCATTTATAATTTCTCTTCCTGATTCTGATTTCTCTTTATAATATTGATATCTTGTTTTAAATTATACTTTTTAGAATGAGAAGCGTGCTCCTACTCTTATGGTTCGTGGTGTTGGATACGAAGCGTAGTTGTACCCTGGGGTGAATGTACCTCCAGCGAAATCTACGTTGTATCCTTTGTATTTAGTTAAAGTGGCCAAATTTTGAGCCGCTGCATATAAACGAACACCATTAACATAGCCTCCAAACAATTTGTCTGGGAAGTTATAGCCCAATTCGATGTTGGCAATTTTTAGATACGTTGCATCTTGCAGAAAACGCTCGCTAAACATATTGTTGGTGATTGAACCTGTCGATTTGTATGCAACGCGTGGCACATTAGTGTTTGTATTATTTGGTGTCCAGGCATTCAATAGATCAACGCTCTTGTTGAGTGAGCCGTATGAATCTCGCAATGTGACGTCAACAAAATCAACGGCTTTGAAACCTGCAGCTCCATATGTGGATATACTTAGGTCAAACCCTTTCCATTCAATACGTGCATTCAGTCCGAAATTGACGTTTGGTATACCACTGCCGAGGTATTGTCGGTCTGCATTGGTAATTTCGCCGTCGTTGTTGAGGTCTGCATAGGCAACATCACCTGGTTGTGCTCCAGGTTGATTGATGTGCATTCCTTCTGCGTTGACACGTGTATCTATCTCTTCTTGTGACTGGAAGATGCCTTCGTACACGTAGCCATAGAATGCACCCACTTCACGACCTACCTCGGAGCGGCTGTAACCATCTGAACGAGGTTCCCCTGAAACGCCCAGTTTTG
>CAZJDS010000142.1:0-6863 GCA_964544795.1 uncultured Alkaliflexus sp.
GGAAGTGCTGGGTGTGAATACAGATGATTTCTTTACAGAGTCTGAGTTGCTGGAGTATTATCGAGAGATGGAAAAGAAGAATCCGCGGATGTTGATGTGAGGTGTTTTTTAGAATTGTTACAAAGATGTCGTCCTCCGCTGGTGCAGATTACTTTGCAAGCAAAGTGGCATAGTCGAGCGGCAATCCGTGCCAAAGTGCCTACTGTTTTTCCTATTTTTTATCCCTAATCTCTAATCCCTAATCCCTATTTCCTAACCCCTAACCCCTAACCCCTAACCCCTAACCCCTAACCCTATAGCTATAATAGAAATCCAACAATGCTGCTAACGCAATAAAAATCACCCAATAACTTCTGTTGTAATAGATGGCGACAGCTGCTGCACCAAAAGAAATTCCGCTAAAAATATAAGGAATGTATTTTCGGCGATCATCGGGAAGCGCACTCATAAATTGGTAAATGCGGATACCTAAAACAGGCAGTAATCCAATTGAATATATCCAGAAGCCAGAAGATATCTCCGTAATGTGAAGAAGGACCCCAGCCAAAAGCAGTGCCATTCCTACATAGTAGATTTTTGTAAGATTCTTGTTGTTTTGCATGTAAAGTAGTAAGAGATAAATATTAGTTCTATTGGAGAATCGATGAAAGTGTAGTACTGTACTCTATTAAGTTTTGATTTGTTATTCTTCTATGACGATAAACAACTCTTCATCGTGTTTTTTCATTAGATACTGTTCGCGGGCAAATTTTTCCAGTTTTTCATTACTGCCATGAAGCTCTTCCATTCTTTGTTTGTTATCTTTGATCTGCTCTTCATAGTGTCTTTTTTGTTCTCTCCAATTTCTGTTTAAGTTGGCTAAGGATATACGATCTACAATACTATTTTGATCAAAAAGGATGAGCCAAGTAAAGAACAAGATAGCTGTGAGAACAAATTTGTTCCTTAACACCCTCCAAAAAGCTTCCATTTTTTGCTTTCTTGTCATTGTTCTTAGTTTGATGCAAATTTAGCTTTATTCTACTAAGAAATCAAACATGGTATATTATTGCGATTGGCCTCGCATTGTATTTACACTGTGTGCTCCAATCAATCGGTCACTTCGTTCGCCAAGGGGTTTGTAATAAATTAGAATAAGGTAATCGTTTTCAGTTTGTTGAAAACAGTTTTCCATATAACACGCTTTGCCAGATTCTTCTCCAGCTTCACGCACAAGATATTGATAGTTGTAATAGCCTTGTTTGAGCAGTAGCGTTTTTTCATAAACGTTTCGCTGGGCGTTATACACCATCTCCGAAGCTTCGTTGAGTTGCCAGTTTGTCAACGCTCCATTGAGATATACTTTTTGTGAAGGTTGTGGATAATCCGTCCTTAAAGTGAAATGGACAAATGCATAATCTGCCTGCAAATGGTCGTTGTCGTATTCGCTCACCTCTACTTTATATCGACCATTAATTTCCGAATAAAACTGATAATTATCTTTGCGACGTGGGAAGTCTGGAAAGAGCGTGAAATGGTAAAATGGATCCACGAATTCAATTTCTTTCACACGATCAGACAAAAAACGGATACTCCTTAAATCAGCGTATCTGAACTCATTACCCCCTTCCATAAGAGCCTCCCTGTTGTAGTTAAAATCCAATAGGTTGTTTAATACGAAAAGAGGTCTTAAGTTAGTGATTTTATTATCGGTGCGGCCGTTTTGAATTATAGTAGCTTTTATCTCCTGCATAGGATCCTGAATAGAGAAACCTTCGTGTGAAACTTTGAAGTCAACCTCCTGGTAGGAATCTCTCATGGATGATTGAGCTGCATATTTAAGCTGAGGGATGATGGTGACCATGGGTTCAACCACCATAAAATGTTTTATCAACAGCGGATTTTCTTTATTACCATCCTCAAAAACTGTTAACAGGTAATTGCCCGATCGAGTTACATTTATGTCCGAATTGGGAAAGTTGAGTTGATAATGGATATAATCAAATGTGGTGTTGAAAGAATATTCGTAGTTTAAAATTGGGTTTTCTGGTATTCCTTGAATATATTCCGTAATCATAACGGGAGCAATATTCCAATCAGCATCACAAAGCGTAATGGTGTAATAGTAGTTTTTCACCTCACTACCAGGCTCATCAAACGTGAGTTGGAGTTGTTGTTGGGTATTTAAATTATATAGGGGGTAGGAGAGTTCCCATCCCGTGCGATTTAATTGAACAGTTTTAAGCTGAGGTGAGATGAATTCCTCCATTTGTGCGTTGCAAATAGAAGTGTCTGTTATTAAAAATAAGTTAAAAATCAGTAAAATCAACAAAATTCTTTTTTCTTTGTTTAAAGAAAAATTTCCGTAATGGTTCAGGCATAACCATTTATGGCAATTTCGGAGTAAAAAGTATGATTTTTGTCTGCTCATAATGAATTAGTTTCTATGCTGCAATATAATGGAAAACTTATATTTTTATTTAATTTTGTCGTTAAACTTATAATACCATTCAAGTATGTCTGAGGTAATTAAAATAAGGAAGGGGCTGAATATTCCTCTTGCGGGGAAAGCTGAAAAAGTGTTCGGTCAGACCCATCTACCTGGTTTGTTTGCAATTAAGCCTATCGATTTTCATGGCTTAACCCCTAAAATGGTCGTTAAGGCGGGCGATTTGGTCCAGATAGGTTCAGTTCTGTTTTATGATAAATTTCGTCCTGAAATTAAGTTTGTTTCGCCAGTGAGTGGTGTTGTGAAAGATATCGTTCGTGGTGAACGTAGAATTATTCAGGAAGTTATTATCGAAAATAATGGCAAAGATGAATATGTTGATTTTGGGGCTCAAACGTTTGCTTCTCTAAATAGAGAGGTGGTAATCCAAAAAATGTTGGAGACAGGGGCATGGCCCTATTTGCGCCAACGTCCCTATAATATACTTGCCAATCCGGAAGTTACGCCAAAATCTATTTTTATCTCTGGATTTGACACTTCGCCATTGGCAGTGGATATTGAATTTGCATTGGCTGGACAAGAAGATGCTTTTAAGGCTGGAATTGAAGTCCTAAAACTTTTGGCGCCCGAAGTGCATCTTGGGTTAGAGAAAAATTCTGCGTCTAAAGCATATTCTGGTCTTTCTGGAGTTAAAATACATCATTTCTCGGGCCCTCATCCTGCAGGAAATGTGGGAATTCAAATTCACCATACTACGCCTATCAACAAAGGCGAGAGAGTTTGGACGGTTCAACCACAAGATGTCGTTTCCATCGGAAATATATTTTTAACTGGGAAACATGATTTCACACGAGTTGTGGCTGTGGCTGGATCGGAAGTAAAAAAGCCGCTCTATTATCGCATTCGATTAGGAAGTTCTGTGAGTGAGCTGCTGAAAAATAACTTGAAAGAGGGTTCACTTCGAATTATAAGTGGTAACGTCTTGACAGGCGATCAGATTTCTGATGATGGTTACTTAGGATTTTTTCATAATTTGGTCACCGTAATTCCTGAAGGCGATGAATATGAGTTTTTAGGATGGGCTCTTCCTGGCTTGGGGAAATTTAGTCATTCACGTACATTTTTTAGTTGGCTTCGTAAGGATAAAAAGGAGTATAAGCTCAATGCCAATAAACATGGATCAGTTCGTGCAATTGTTGTTTCTGGCGAATACGAAAAAGTATTGCCCATGGACATCCTTTTCGAATTCCTGATTAAAGCTATTATGAGTGATGATGTGGATAAGATGGAGCAATTGGGAATTTATGAAATTGTAGAAGAAGATATTGCATTGTGCGAATATGCAGATACTTCGAAACAGGAATTGCAATCTATCCTTCGCGGAGGGATAGAACTAATGATAAAAGAGTTGGGTTAAAGTTGTTTTAAGTTTTATCACATCTTCAATATTGAGATGTAAATCTTTGATAAATTTATCAATCAAAATATTTTCTGATGAAGGCTTTAAGAAAATTACTAGATAATATAAAACCCCATGTCTCGAAAGGTGGGCGTTTTGAGAAGTTACATTCGACCTTCGACGCATTTGAGACTTTGTTGTTTGTACCTAATCATACAAACAAAAACGGGGTTCATGTGCGCGATTATGCCGACATGAAACGAACTATGATTATTGTAGTCTTGGCATTGGTGCCAACACTACTCTTTGGAATTTGGAATACGGGGTATCAACATTTTTTAGCATTGGGCGAATCAGCTCCGTTTTGGAATGTGTTTTTACACGGATTAGTTCGTGTGTTGCCCCTCATTGTAGTGTCGTATGTTACTGGTTTGGGTATTGAGTTTGCAGTGGCTCAAATACGCGGACATGAGGTAAATGAAGGATTTTTAGTATCAGGGATGCTTATACCGCTTATACTTCCTGTGGATGTTCCTTTGTGGATGGTGGTGTTGGCTACTGCTTTTGCAGTGATTTTAGGAAAAGAGATTTTTGGCGGAACGGGTATGAATATTTGGAACCCCGCTTTATTGGCACGCGCATTCCTCTTTTTTGCCTATCCCGCACAGATGTCTGGTGATTTGGTGTGGATTTCAGGATTGAATGAAATGGGTGCACAAATTGCTGATGGCTTTTCTGGTGCTACCGCTTTAGGAGCTGCCGTTTTAGGAGAGACAGATAAATACACCTTAATCGATAGTTTCTTGGGATTCTTGCCCGGCTCTATTGGTGAAACATCCACCTTGGCCATATTGCTGGGTGCAGTTGTGTTGATATTTACAGGCGTAGGTAATTGGAAAATTATGCTTTCTGTATTTGTTGGCGGATTTTTAATGGGATGGGTATTCAATGTATTTGGTGCAGAAAGTACCAATGGACTCATGCACATTAGTGCCATTCAACATCTAACGTTAGGGGGTTTTGCATTTGGTGCAGTATTTATGGCCACCGATCCAGTCTCGGCCACCCGAACAGAAAGGGGTAAATGGATCTACGGATTTTTAATCGGCGTGTTTGCCATTCTTATTAGAGTATTCAACCCAGCCTATCCAGAAGGTATGATGTTGGCCATTCTGTTGCTAAATACATTTGCACCTCTGATCGACTATTTTGTAGTAGATCGAAATATCAAGAGAAGATTAAAGCGATCAGTTGTTAAAGCATAAGTTAAAAGTTAACCAAAATGAACAAACAAGGAAACGCATATACATTTATCTACGCATCCGTGATGGTGGTGATAGTGGCCGCTCTTCTGGCATTTGTGTCACAAGCACTCAAGCCATACCAGGAGCGTAATGAGATGGTTGCCAAAAAGATGGCTATTTTAACCTCTATTAATATAGAAACCACAGCCGAAAATGCTGAAGCTAAATTCGATCAGTTGGTTGGGGAGTCAAGCTATATTGTCAATTTCAAAGGTGAAAAAGTGGAAGGTGTAGCCTTTAATGTGGATATGGCTGCAGAACTTCGCAAACCTCTTGAAGATCGAGATTACCCAGTTTTTGAAGCCCATCTTCCAGAAGGAGGCGTAAAATATGTCATAGAATTGAGAGGAACTGGACTTTGGGGACCCATCTGGGGTTATTTGTCCATTAATGAGGATGCAAACACCATTTATGGAGCTAACTTTTCTCACAAAGGTGAGACCCCTGGTTTGGGCGCTGAAATCGACAAGCCTGAATTTCAAAATCAGTTTCAAGGAAAGCAGATTTTTGAAAATGGCAAGCTAAGCGGCATTCAGGTTATAAAAGGACATGCTCCTGAAGGCTCCAAACATCAGGTAGATGGTATTTCAGGCGGAACCATTACCAGTCATGGAGTGGAAAATATGTTGAATAGTTTTTTCCACGGATACGAATCATTTTTAAAAAATATAGAAAGGGAGAGTCATGAGTAATACAAGAGAACCTCTATTTTCTGCTAAGAACCTAAAGCTGATAACAGGCCCAATAGGTTCTCAGAATCCAATTACCATTCAGGTATTAGGAATTTGTTCTGCGTTGGCAGTAACCGCAAAGTTGGAGCCAGCTATCGTAATGTCCATTTCAGTGATTATGGTGTTGGTATTTTCTAACCTGATTATTTCACTTCTTCGGAACTCTATTCCTTCGCGCATTCGTATTATCGTTCAGTTGGTAGTCGTAGCGGCATTGGTAATTGTGGTTGACCAAATTTTAAAAGCTTTTGCTTATGAAGTGAGCCGTCAGCTATCTGTTTTTGTTGGATTGATTATTACCAACTGTATCATTATGGGGCGATTGGAAGCTTTTGCATTGGCAAATAAGCCATGGCCTTCCATCTTAGATGCTATTGGTAATGGTGCAGGTTACGGCATCATCTTAGTAATTGTAGCATTCGTTCGCGAGTTATTTGGTGCAGGAACCCTTACCGTTCCTGGCTTAGGAACTCTTCATTTGATTCCAGAAGCATTTTACGAATTTGGTTATGTGAACAATGGCTTGATGATTTTACCTCCCATGGCATTGATGGTAGTAGGCTTAATTATTTGGGTACAGAGGTCACGTAACAAGGAGTTAATCGAATCATAAATCATCCAGAATTCAATTAAAGTTTATACAAATGGAAAATTTATTAAATATATTCATTAAGTCCATCTTTGTTGAGAATATGATTTTTGCCTACTTCCTTGGGATGTGCTCCTATTTGGCAGTATCAAAAACAGTTAAAACCTCCTTTGGACTTGGCGTAGCCGTAGTTTTTGTATTGGGCATTACAGTGCCTGTTAACTATCTATTAGAAAATTACGTCCTTTCTGAAGGCGCTCTTTCATGGTTGGGTGAAGACTTTGCTGGCATTGATTTAAGTTTCTTGAGCTTTATCATGTTTATTGCAGTTATTGCATCAATGGTTCAATTGGTAGAGATGATTATTGAAAAGTTTACTCCTGCTTTATATACTTCTTTAGGTATATTCCTC
>CAZJDS010000143.1:0-6814 GCA_964544795.1 uncultured Alkaliflexus sp.
TCCCAAATCACGAACCACTTCTCCCACTTGTTGTTTTTGAAGTTGTCGAATCACCCTTTTTCCTATGAATGTGCCAATTAGCAAAGCAGTAATAATGGATAATCCAGACCTGAAAGTGATGTATTGAAACATCCCCACGCCAGGAAAATCGATAGACTGTAAATATTCGTACAAGTAAAAAAGCATAGCTCAACTATTAGATTTGGTCAAAAAACTCTCTTATTATTTCACGATCGTCAAAATGAGTGCGTACTCCTTTTATCTCCTGATAGGTTTCATGGCCTTTCCCAGCCACCAGAATAACATCGCCCGAACGAGCCATGGAACATGCAGTTCGAATGGCTTCTCGGCGGTTGGTTATGGACAGTACTTTAGACCGATCATGAGGTTTTACTCCTTCTTTCATCTGTTCAATAATGACTTCAGGTTCTTCAAAACGAGGATTGTCCGAAGTTAAAATAACTTTTGTGCTCTGCTTTACTGCTTCTGCCGCCATCAAAGGGCGTTTGGTTGCATCGCGGTTTCCGCCTGCTCCCACCACAGAAATAAGATCATTCGCGGAAGAGCGAATCTGATTTAATGTTTCCAGTACATTTTTAAGTGCATCGGGCGTATGCGCATAATCCACCACAGCGGTGATTCCACTTTTAGAGCGGATGGTTTCAAACCTTCCATCCACAGATTGAAGTGTACTCAGTGCGGGAAGTAAGTTTTCATCATTCCATCCTAATAGAGACCCTGCGCCATAAACAGCGACCAGATTGGATGCATTAAAACGACCAATGAAAGATGTCCATACCTCTTTGTTGTTTATTTCAAGATGCATTCCTTCAAAAAGGCTTTCTACGACTTTCACCCGATAATCGGCCATTTGTCGGGCCGAGTAATATTTTTTCTCCGCTTTTGTGTTTTGGAGCATCACAGAACCATTTTTGTCGTCGGCATTACTGAGAGCAAAAGATTGAGCAGGCAATTGATCAAAAAAAGATTTCTTCGCTTTTAGGTATGCATCAAAAGTTTTATGATAATCCAGATGATCGTGAGAAAGATTGGTGAATATGCCGCCTACAAAAGGAATGGCAACCGTCCTTTTCTGATCAATGGCATGAGAACTTACTTCCATAAAGCAGTAGGTACAATCTGCTTCTACCATTTGGGCCATCAATTTTTGAAGTGTTAATGCATCGGGTGTTGTCAGAGTAGCCTCGCTCTTTTCTGTTCCAACATAGTTGGCCACAGTAGAACATAAACCCGCATTATAGCCTAACTTAAGTGCTAAACGATAAAGTAAAGTCGCGATAGTGGTTTTACCATTGGTACCCGTAACCCCCACCACTTGAAGTTTTTGAGCGGGATAATTGTAATGAAAAGCTGCCAGTTGAGCCAATGCTATAGTTGAGTCCTCCACAAGAACGAATGTAACTTCTGGAGGGAGAGCCTGAGGAAATTCTTCACATAGTATTGCGTTACATCCTGCTTCAATGGCATTGGGAATAAAAGTATGACCATCCACAGAAGTTCCACGCATGGCCACGAAGATAGAGCCTTCAACAGCTTTGCGTGAATCGAAAGTTATGAATTCAATTACTGGATCGTGATCTCCCTTTCTCTTTAGGATCTCTATGGCCGCCAAATAATTCCTGAGATACCTCATATCTTCTGTTATTATATCGGATTTAATTTAAATTTAAAAATACTGTACCGCCCTTTCGGTAGGGAGTCCCTTCCGTAATTGACTGACTGGAAACACTTCCTACTCCACTCAAATGAACATTCAAACCTATATTTTCCAATACCGTTACTGCATCTTTAGCACCCATTCCTTTCACCAGCGGCATAAGCCCTGCTGTAATAGGTTTTGGTCTAAATATGATCCCCGAATCCACAGCCAAAGTAGATACCCACTCATTCACCGATCCCGCTTTCATGGTTGGAAACTTTAACGTCTCAAAAATAACAGACAGCTCATCTTTAGGTCCGCCTTTTGAATAGGGGTAAACTCCAGCAGTACTATTCTCCTCTACGATGGGTTCATCCATAAATCCAAAATTAGAAGCGTAAACACGATCAGCAATCTCCTTAAATACTGAACCTGCCACAACATTTCCATAATAAACATTGTTGGAAGGAGCAGTTACCACAACGATACAAGAGTAACGAGGACGATTGGCTGGAAAATAACCCACAAAAGAAGCTTGGTATTCTACCCCACCACTTTTGTACCCTGTAGAGCCTTTAGCCACTTGTGCAGTACCTGTTTTACCAGCAATGCTATATTTACTGTTTCTAATATTCCTACCAGTTCCTCTCTCCACCACCCCTTTTAAAAGTTGATGCGCCTGCTCAATGGTTGACAAAGAAGCAATGGATGGATTAATTACCTGAGGAGAAAACCGCTGCGTCATCTTTCCATGTCGTGACAAACCTTTCACAAACATAGGTTTAACCATCTTTCCACGATTGGCAATGGCATTGTAAAAAGTAAGAATCTGTAAGGGAGTCATCTGCACTTCATATCCAATAGACATCCAAGGTAACGTAACGCCCGACCAAGAATTGTCTCCCGGATATTTAATAGCTGGACTTCCCTCTCCTTTGATCTCAATCCCCAAATCATTATTCAATCCCATAGCGTAAAGTCGATCCACAAATCGCCGTGGAGTATCTTTATATCTCTCCACAATCATCTTAGACATGCCTACATTGGAGGATTTCTCAAACACTTCTTTCACCGTAATTTTACCATATCCACCCACATGTGTATCGCGCATTACCCGATCGTAAAACCGATACGCCCCATTTTCTGTATCTATTGTATCGGTCAATTTAACCTTTCGATCTTCCAAAGCTGCCATAATAGCTGCCAACTTAAAAGTAGAGCCAGGTTCAGTAGATTCACCTACTGCGTAATTGTAATAATCTTCAATATAATAACCTTGACTTTTTCTGTGGAGATTGACAATGGCTTTAATGGCCCCTGTTTTTACTTCCATCAGAATGGCTACACCATGATCAGCATTGTGCTTTTCGAGTTGACGACGCAAAGAATGCTCTGCCACATCCTGAATAGCTATATCTATAGTGGTTACCAAATCATTCCCGTCTATGGGAGGCACAATTACTTCAGGCACCCACCGACCAGAGATTCTTTTCATGGAGCTGGTGCCAGGAGTACCTCTTAGTACATCATCATATGCCCGCTCTAATCCCAACATGCCACCTTTGCTGCTTTCACCGTATAATTTACCAATGGTTCGGGCAGACAAAGAACCAAACGGGAGTTGGCGTGTATCGTACTGCTCGGGAATAAAACCACCCGAATTGGGTCCTTCTCTAAAAATCGGGAATTGCTTCACCCTTTGAAGATCTAAATAGTTGATACGACGCGGATGCACCATATAATATCTTTTTTTATTTTGGCGTGCTATGCGCAACTCTCTTTTGTAGGTATCGGCACTTTTATCTCTGAAAAAACGCGATAAACAGAGAGAGAGAGAATCTATCTGGCTGTTAAATTTATTGTCGGTTAGCCCTTCTGCCAACATATCCATATACAAACGATAGCTTGGAACCGAGGTGGCCAGTTTCATTCCCTTCTCATCAAGAATATCTCCACGATTTGGCTCAACTATATTTTGACCTCGTTCCACACTTCGTGCCCGTGACTTCCATTTATCGGTATCCACTACTTTTAATGTGAACAACTCAATTAAAATCCAAAAAGTAAGACCAATAAACAAAAGATAAACTATGGCAACTCTTACAATTATACTTCGTCGCTTGGACATATAATTCTCCTCTATTTTTCAACTTTTAATATACGAGGGGGTGTTTTCAAAACATCTAACTCCAGACCAGCTGCTTCCACTCGTCGCAGTACTTCCGACTGCCTACTCATCTGCATCAGTTCTGAGGAAGTGGTTATAGCTTCATACTTCAACTCTTTTAATTCCTGATTGATGGTTACCTGATCCTTCAAAAGTTTTTCAACGGCATAATGATTATTGATATAGATCATAGCCAAAAAAACAATGAACAAAAGATAAGGCCAATGCTTAGACATGGAGCTTTTGGAAAAAAAACCTCCATTGATGATGTCTTTAAAGGTAATCCCTTTATCGATAGCACTATTTTCAGAAGTTTCTATGTCGTTCATAGGATTATAATTTTTCAGCAATTCTTAGTTTCGCACTTCTTGCACGAGGGTTCTCTTCAATCTCTTTATCAGAAGGAACAATCACTTTACGTGTTATCACTTTAAAGGGAACCTCAGCATGACCGTAAATATCCGTTTCTGCCTGCACCTTGCTCACATCGCCAGTGCGCATGAAATTTTTTACCATTCTATCTTCCAAAGAGTGATATGACATTACAACCAATCGACCTCCAGACTTAAGAAGTGTTGTGGTGTGTTGCAACATCTCTTGCAAAGCAATCATCTCTCCATTTACTTCAATGCGTAAAGCTTGAAACACCTGTGATAGAAAACGAGCTGCATCTCTTTTGGGTGCAAGTTTTGAGGTTGTTTCACGTAAATCACCAGTTGTCTTGAAGGGTTGCTGAGATCTGAATCTCATCAACTCCTGAACCAACTTACGCGCCTGGGGCACTTCACCATACATCTTAAAGAGTTTTATCAACTGTTGCTCTTCGTAAGTATTTAGTATTTCAGCAGCTGTCAGTTTATTCTTCTGACTCATTCGCATATCCAAGTCGCCATCAAATCGAAATGAAAAACCTCTTTCTGCTTCATCAAAATGATGAGAAGAAACACCCAAATCTCCTAAAATACCATCTACGGGAATTCGATTCAAATATTTTAGAAAATGGTAGATGTATCGAAAATTATGGCGAACAAACTCTACCCTACTATCATCAATTCGATTTTCCCATGCGTCCTCGTCTTGATCAAAAACTATAAGTCGCCCATCAGGTCCCAACTTCTCTAAAATAGCTCTACTATGCCCACCTCCACCAAAAGTAACATCTACATATACACCTTTGGGTTTTATATTTAACCCTTCGATGCAAGGTTGTAGTAGAACTGGTGTATGGTAGGCCTGTGTCATCAAATTGTATTTTTCTTTAAATTTAAATAGAAATCCTATTCATTATTGATAGAACCTCCTAAAAGTGATTGTGCTTGATTCGCCAATCGGCCAGGATCATCATTCATCGCCAAATAAGCCTCCTTAGACCAAAGTTCAATGTACCGATCAACGCCTATTAAAACGACATCGCGCTCTGCGTTCACCTGCTCCATCAATCGCTTAGGAATCAAAAAGCGTCCATTGGAATCCAATGAAACTTCTGCGGTGGCTCTAAAGAAATCACGCAAAAACTGTTTGTGTTCCCGATCATAGGGGTTAAGCTTTTGGCGAATTTTGACTAACTCCTCCTCCCAATAACTGTAAGGATACATAACCAAACACTCTTCGAAGAGGTCTTTACGAACAACAAAGCGATCCTCCCCCTCCGCCAAAGCCTTTTTAAAAGCAGCAGAAAGTACGATGCGTCCTTTGGCATCGGCTTTACATTCAAAATCACCTATAAATGTGATCATTAGCAGTTTTACAGTTTCGCTTGTAAAGATATAATATTTTTACCCCACAATCAACCACTTTACTCCACATTGTTCATTATTTATCAACCATTTTATAAAGTATAAGCTAAAAAGAGCCAGTGGTTAGATCTATCGACATCTAAAAAATCTTTAAACAGATATTCCAAGGAACCCTTTCTGTTTTTTTTCGTAACATTGTCTTTCGATAAAAAAATAAAACCAAAGTGAAACAAAAGTCAATGAACGAGGAGAAGGTTTTACAGTTGGATGTAGAAAAAGTAATTGCAGATAAAAATCCAAAGTTACTCAAAGTCATTCCCAAATTTATCATTCGCTATTTAAAACGGATTATTCATCAAGATGGATTAAATGAATTCCTGCGCAAAGCACATGGAAAGAAGGGATTGGAGTTTTCGAAATTTATCCTACAAGATTACAACGTTACCTATATAGCAAAAGGGTTAGAGAAAATCCCAAACGAGGGCCGCTATCTTTTTGCATCCAACCACCCACTGGGGGGTATGGACGGAATTGCTTTTTTAACAGCAGTAGGGCAAAGATTCCCCAACATTAAATTTCCTGTGAACGATATTTTGATGAATGTAAAAAGTTTGGATAATATATTTTTACCCATCAACAAACATGGAGGACATTCCAAAGTTGCATTTCAAGCCATTGAAGAAGCGTATGAGTCGGATGTTCAAGTGCTCATGTTTCCAGCAGGTTTGGTAAGTCGCAAACAGCATAAGACCATCAAGGATTTGGAGTGGAAAAAGAACTTTGTAAAAAAAGCCATCCAACACAAAAGAGACATTGTGCCCGTTCACATTACTGGGGAGAATTCCAATTTCTTTTATAATTTAGCCAACTGGAGAAAACGCTTAGGCATCAAAGTTAATTTAGAAATGCTCTATCTGGTAGATGAGTTGTATAAACAGAAAGGCAAGACACTCACCATACGATTTGGCACCCCCATATCTTGGCAAAGTCTAGATAAAAGCAAGAGTCACCAGTTGTGGGCTCAAGAGATCAAAGAAACAGTTTATAATTTGGCAGAAAATAGCTAATTTTGTATTAAAATTAATTCAATGAGTTTTATAAAACCAGTTATACCTCCCATCCCACGTCCTATTTTAGAAGCAGAACTTACCAAAGATCTTTTTGTAAGGAAAACCAATAAAGGGGATAATCGCATTTATGATTTTGCATCGGATGAAGCGCCTAATCTTCTAAAAGAAGTGGGTCGTTTGC
>CAZJDS010000144.1:0-6776 GCA_964544795.1 uncultured Alkaliflexus sp.
GATGTTTATTTCGACAACGTGGGAGGAACCATATCAGATAGCGTGCACGAAAATATCAATAGGTTTGGTAGGATAGTTGTTTGCGGAGCTATCTCAACTTATAACGACACTACTGTGCCAACTGGCCCAAGAGTTCAAGGTTTCTTGATAAAGCAAAGTGTGCTTATGCAAGGTTATATTGTTGGAAATTATGCGGAAGTGTTTCCTGAAGGTATCGAGTATCTATCTACTTGGCTTAAAGAAGGTAAGCTCACTTTTACTGAAACTATTGTTGAAGGATTTGAGGCCATTCCGCAGGCCTTTATCGAGCTTTTTGAAGGCAAGAATAAAGGTAAAATGATTGTGAAAGTTTAATCTAAAAATAGTATATGCCCAATTTATATTCACCATTTACCCTTCGGGGATTGAAGTTATCCAACAGAATTGTTGTTTCGCCCATGTGCCAATACAGCTCAGAAAATGGAATGGCCGATGATTGGCATCTTGTCCATCTGGGCTCTCGCGCCGTAGGAGGCGCTGGACTTGTTTTTACGGAAGCAGTGGCAGTTGCACCAGAGGGCAGGATTTCACCATCAGACTTAGGGATTTGGTTAGATGAACACATTGAACCCCTAAAACGAATCACCTCCTTTATTAAATCACAAGGCGTTTCTGCAGGTATCCAACTGGCTCATGCAGGTAGAAAAGCGAGCACTTTGCCACCTTGGGAAGGTGGAAAACAACTTAATCCAAATAAGGGAGGTTGGCAAACTGTTGCCCCAACAGCCATACCATTTTATGAAGATGACATTGTTCCCGCTGAATTATCTGTGCAAAAAATCCAAAATCTCATAACCTCATTCGTAAATGGAGCAAAAAGATCGGTGAGCGCTGGATTTGATGTTATTGAGATACATGCAGCACATGGGTATCTATTGAACCAATTTATATCGCCTCTCACCAATAAAAGAGAAGATAAATATGGCGGTTCGTTTGAAAATCGTACGCGTCTATTAATTGAAGTAACAAATGGTATCCGCTCTGTAATACCGAAAGAAATGCCTCTTTTTGTTCGCATCTCTGCGGAAGAGTGGGCAGCTGGAGGGCATACTATAATTGAGTCGGTGGAAGTTGCAAAATTGTTGAAATCGAATGGAGTGGATTTGATAGATTGTTCCTCTGGAGGAGTGGTTAAGGAGCAAAAAATTCATGTTAAGGCAAACTACCAAGTTCCGTTTGCAGAACGAATCAAGAAGGAGGTAAACATCCCAACGGGTGCTGTAGGTTTAATTACCGATGCCCTTCAAGCCGAAGATATTTTGAAGAAAAATCAAGCCGACCTGATTTTCATCGGTCGGGAAATGTTGAGAAATCCTTATTTTCCGCTGCTGGAATCAGAAAAAATAAAAGGTAACCCGCTTTGGCCCAAACAATATGAAAGAGGGAAACCTGGAAAATGATTAAAAAAGAAACTAATTGATAGAGAAAAGGTGTTTATTCTCAAGTATTGCGATGCCGTGGTATCGAATGGTTATAGAAATGTTTGATGATTATGATGCGACCCCAGCTAAGGTCGCATCATAACACCCTAATTATCTGTTTCAATTAATGCGCTTCCAGCCAATTTTTGCCCACGCCCGTTTCAACCAAAAGGGGAACTGACAATTGATAAGCCGACTCCATTTTTTCAACCACCAAAGCTTTTACCTCCTCCAATTCAGAAGGATGCACTTCAAAGTTCAACTCATCATGCACTTGCAAAAGCATATTGGATTTTAGTTTTCGAGATTTCAACTCTTTTTGGATGGCCACCATAGCAATTTTGATTAAGTCCGCAGCAGTTCCTTGGATGGGTGCATTAATGGCGTTTCGTTCTGCTACACCCCTAACTACAGCGTTACGCGAATCAATATCTGGCAAATACCTCCTTCTACCTGAAAGCGTTTCTACATACCCATTGTCGCGTGCGCTGGCAATGCATGATTCCATAAAAGCTTTAACGCCAGGGAAATTCTCAAAATAACCATCTATAATTTCTTTCGCTTCTGTGCGTGAAATGGTCAACCTCTCGGCCAAACCAAAAGCTGAAATTCCATAAATGATACCAAAGTTGGCTGTCTTAGCTTTTCGGCGCATATCCCCATCCACTTCTTCAAGAGACACATCAAAAACGCGTGATGCGGTGGCTGAGTGAATATCTTCTCCCCGCTTAAATGCAGATAGCAAATGTTCGTCCTGACTAAGATGTGCCATCAAACGCAATTCAACTTGTGAGTAGTCGGCACTGAAAAAGAGCCAATCTTTTTCACCTGGAACAAATGCTTTACGCATCACCCTTCCTTCGTCGTCACGAATGGGTATGTTTTGCAAATTGGGGTTGGAACTACTCAATCGTCCAGTAACCACGACAGCCTGATTGTAACTGGTATGCAAACGACCATCCTCTTTATCTACCAGTTCAGGTAAAGCATATACATAAGTGGATAACAGCTTTTTGAGTCCTCTTTGTTCCAAAATTAAAGAGATAATTGGATGCTTGTCACGCAGCTTTTGAAGATTCTCTTCACTGGTAGAGTATTGACCCGTTTTTGTTTTCGATGCCTTCGCATCAATTTTCATGTGGTCAAATAGTATTTCACCTACTTGCTTGGGACTACTGATATTAAACTCTTTACCTGCCATCTCTATAATCTGAGCTTCAATAGTTGCCAAACGTTTTTCAAGATCAATTGCAGTTTCTTTCAACGCTTCTACATCAATAGTAACACCCATCTCTTCCATATCTGCCAAAACATCCATCAAAGGCATTTCAACTTCTTGAAAGAACTTTTCTAAGTTGGCTTCTTTCAGTTCTTTCTGCAAAATTGACATCAACTGGAAAGTGACATCTGCATCTTCACAAGCGTACTCTTTAACTTCGTTGATATCGATATTTTTCATGTTGCCTTGATTCTTCCCTCTGGCCCCAATCAAAGACTCTATACTAACAGGTCTGTATTGTAAATAGACTTCTGAAAGATAATCCATGTTGTGCTTTAACTCAGGATGCAAAAGATGGTGGGCAATCATAGTATCAAACTTCGGACCCTCCACCTGAATTCCATATTGACGAAGCATCAGAATATCAAATTTCAAATTTTGTCCGATCTTGGTAATTAAAGGGTTGTTAAAAACACCTCTTAGATTTTCCAATTGTTTCAAAGCCTCACCACGATTTTGAGAAAGAGGAAGATAATAGCCTTCATGCGCTTTCCAGGAAAAAGCAATGCCCAAGATATCTGCTTCGCGAACATTCAATCCTGAAGTTTCAGTATCAAAACAAAAAGAGCTTTGCATAGAGAGCTCCATGACCAATGAAGAGATAGCCATTTCATTATCTACCAAATAATAGTTATGTGGTACTTCATGTAAAGATTTAAAGTTTTCAGAAACAATCTCTTCATTAACAACAACACTATTTTCATCTCCAAAAAGAGAAGGTTGCGAAGGTTGCGTAGATTTTACTGAAGCGGGCTTTCCAACCAACTTTGTTAATAGTGTACGAAACTCCAACTCTTCCAATACTGCTTGCAACTCTTCCATATTGGGTTCACGGCGAATAAAATCATCTATCTTTACATCCAGCGGAACCTCTGTATGAATGGTGACCAGCTGACGGGCCAACTCCACTTGTGATCTGAAATTAATAAGATTCTCTTTCAGTTTTCCTTTAAAATCCTCAATGTTATCATAGATGTTCTCAATACTGTGGTACTTGGAAACCAATTCTTTGGATCGCTTCTCTCCTACCCCTGGACAACCAGGAATGTTATCGGCACTATCACCCCACAGAGCAAGAATATCGATGACATTAATAGGATCGGGCACACTAAAATTCTCTTTAATTTCTTCAGTGCCCCAAATCTCAATTTCATTGCCTCTTGACTTGGGTTTGTACATCTTAACATTCTCATTCACAAGTTGTGCAAAATCCTTATCGGGAGTAACCATATAAGTATCAAAGCCCTCTTTACCAGCTTGTAGTGCCAAAGTACCAATCACATCATCGGCTTCAAAGCCAGACATTTCCAATAATGGAATATTCATTGCTTGAAGAATTCGGCGAATATAAGGGACGGCTTTTTTGATATCTTCAGGAGTAGCATCTCTATTGGCTTTATATTCTGAATAGAGTTCATTTCGGAAAGTCGGTCCAGCAAAGTCTATCGCTACAGCAATGTGAGTGGGGTCTTCTCTCTGAATAATATCCAGTAAAGTGTTGACAAATCCGAAAGCAGCAGAAGTGTTTAAACCTTTGGAGTTAATGCGTGGTGCGCGAATGAAAGCATAATAAGCTCTAAAAATAAGCGCATACGCATCCAGTAAAAAAAGTGTTTTTTTGTCTTGAGACATGCCTATCTGTTTTTAACAATTGTAGATGCTAAAAATAGAAATTGTTGGGCAGAAAAACTATTTATTGTCAGCAGCAAACCACTCAGCAAATGAGTTGGCCGTTTCGTAGAGCTTCAAACTGAACAATTCAATATCATTGGGAAGGCGGGGTTTTATGAGTTTTGCAAAATCGATAAGCATATTTTCGCATGTAGGCTGATAATCCGTAACTATCACTCGCTCAGTCATCTCGCCCAAATTTTTAATTTGGTTCTTTGGATAACTGTCTGGCATAACCACAGCATGATCCAACTTGGAGACAATCTCTTCATTAACAATGGCTTTAAGATCACCAAAATCCATAACCATCCCCAGTTTGGGATTGTCAATTTTCTCACAGGGAGTACCAATAACAGTAACTTGTAAAATATAAGAGTGTCCGTGAATATTTTTACAAAGTCCATCGTAATTATGAAGTGCATGCGCCATTTCAAAGCGGAACTCTTTGGTCAACCGTATTTTTGCCATAATATGAAAATATAAATCGTAGAGAAGAATGATTGAATTAAAAATAGAAAACATCTACAGAGAATAGTTGCCTTGTGCGTGGATTAATCTCCTACACTGCATTTGCTGATACAGTCGATGATGTTTCGAAGACTTTCGTGTTTTAAAAAATAGAAAGTATTTTTTCCTTCTCTTTGAGAATTCAAAACTCCTTTGTCTTTTAAAATGCCCAAATGATGAGAAGTGGTGCTCTGCTCGATATTCAAAGTATTGTGTATCTCAGTAACAGTCATTTTTCTACCATCTTCGAGGTGTGATAAAATGGCAATGCGCATAGGATGAGCAATTGCCTTAAGCATACCTGCAGCACGTTCGAGCATTTCTGGATTCAAATCTTTTATTTCCATTGGTAAAGATGATATTTTGTCCATGATAAGGTAAAATTCATTCTATTGTAAACAATTTTGTTAAAACAATAAACACCCTAAAACATAGCCTATACGATAAATGTTAATAGGGAGAATCAATTTATTTGCAAAGATAAAAATAAAAAGGAGAGCTTAATTACTATCGTCTGAATTTATTTAACTATTTAGATATGTGACTGATTGGTTTTTGATAATTGCATTAAAGCAATTAAGAGAAAGTAAAAATTAAGATATGTTTTTTTGAAACAAAGCATGAACAAGAATTCAAAATCATAATTTCTCGCAAAATAATTGTTACTTTTGGATATAATAAGATTTTCTAATGAATGCAACGTCCAGGATAAAGGCTCCCATTGCCAAAGAGATGAAAGAGTTTGAAGCGTATTTTAAAACTCAATTAAATTCTAACATCCCACTTCTTAACATCATCACCAACTATCTTTTACGCAGAAAAGGTAAGCAGATGCGACCTATGCTGGTTTTTCTATCTGCAAAACTCAATGGAGAGCCCAGTCAAAGTAGTTTCACCGCTGCAGGTCTTATTGAACTGTTGCACACAGCGACACTAATTCACGACGATGTGGTGGATGAAACCTACCAACGGCGTGGCTATTTCTCTATTAATGCCTTGTGGCGTTCAAAAATTGCAGTGTTAGTTGGTGACTACTTCCTTTCTGTTGGATTGAGCAGTGCGTTAAAAACAGGCCAAATTGGGGTTTTAGAGGTGGTTTCTGATGCTGTAAAGGAGATGAGCGAGGGTGAGCTGCTTCAGATAGAGAAGTCTCGTAATTTGAACATTACTGAAGAAATCTACTACGAAGTGATTCGTAAAAAAACGGCCACACTCATTGCTGCTTGTACCAAAGCGGGCGCTTATTCGGTAAATGCTACTCAAGAGCAACTTGACAAGATGCACGAATTCGGAACCAACTTAGGCATGGCTTTTCAAATTCGAGACGATTTATTGGATTATGAAAAGACGAATTTGGCAGGTAAGCCAACAGGGAACGATTTGAAAGAGAAGAAAATCACTCTACCCCTGATCTTTGTTTTAAACCAGATGAAGAATGGAGAGAAACGAAAAATCCTGAGAACCATTCGTAGAAACCATAAAAATGAGAGGAAAATTGCAGATATCATGCAATTGGTAAAAGATAGTGGAGGAATCGAGTATGCTCGAGAGAAAATGACCTGTTTCCAAAACAAAGCATTAGAAATATTAGAAAGCTATCCCCCATCGGAAGCCCGAGAATCGTTAAAAGAACTGGTTAAATACACTACAACAAGAAGACTGTGATATGTTTCTTATTGATTATCAACAAGAAACATATTGTTACTTAAAATTAAACACCAAATACATTATCCATATTTATTGGATGATTTTTTAAAACCATTTTACTTCAGGTTTCCCTTCCAAATGTGCAATAGCTGTAAGTAAATTATTGGCCAGGCGACTAGCGCCCAATCTGAAAAGTTTTGGTGTCATCCACT
>CAZJDS010000145.1:0-6669 GCA_964544795.1 uncultured Alkaliflexus sp.
TGAGGGAGTGATAATCAGCAATAAAAAAGTAGCAGTTGTACTCTTCTTGCATTCGAAGAAAGTTTTTTACAGCGCCAAAATAATTTCCTAAATGTAGATTCCCCGTGGGGCGTATTCCGCTTGCAACAGTTTCCATATATTTTTCTGATTAACTCTAAATTCCAACCCTCTTTTTTAGAAATGAGGGTTAGTTTTCTCTGATTTTTTTATTCGTAACGATTGATACTTTAAATCGCACCTATTTTTTTAGAAGAGCAAAAATAGTCAAGAAATCTTATAAATACGAAAGATGCGTATACTAAAACTTAACTATAACGCCATTGGGAAGAAGTTGTACGTTTTTGTTATGGGTAAAAAGCCAGCCACTAATAAATCCGATGCTGCTGCCAACTACTACATCCGACAACCAATGTTTTTTTTGATAAACTCGTCCAAAAGCTACTGAGACAGGGATTACATAGATCCATCGGGAGTAGTTCTCAGCAAAAGGGGTAAATGCGGCGAATGCCAGAGATGCATGCCCAGAAGGGAGCGATTTGTAGTTGTCGTTGCTCCCAGGGAAAGGCGAAAAGGTAAATGGATCTTCTCCTGTAAATGGTCGTGCGCGTCCTGTTAAATGTTTCAATCCTTCCGTGGTTATGGCTGTGATGGTTAATGCTTGGATAGATTGCCAAGCCGTGGTTTGCAGCTTAGGATTTTCCAGTATAAAACGCCCAACCCCATAAGCCGCTAAAATGGAAGGAACAAGGTAATACTTATCTCCAGCATAATCTGTGACATTGCTGAAATTCTTAAGAAAGGTGGACGAAGGCTCTCCTTGTACAACATTGTCTAATAGAAAAGCTGTTCCAATAGTCGCCACCGAAGTGGGTAAAACCCATTTGGGAAGAGGCCTTTCCTGTATTTTGAAACTGAGCGAATCGGGTTGTGCTGCATATACTTGAATGCCGATCAATGCAGTAAACGTTATCAAAATCAGAGAAAACCTTTTCATTTTAACGGTATAAAAAATCCCGCAGATTTCACAATATATTGCAGTTTAATTGCTGCACCTACTGCGATATCTGCGGGAAATATGGAATTCCTTTAAAAGGAACTTTATCTTCTTACTTAATTAGATTGTTCTTAATCATATACTCTGCAATTTGCACTGCATTGAGAGCTGCACCTTTTTTAATCTGATCGGAAACAGTCCAAAAGGACAATCCGTTGGGATTGGTCAAGTCACTGCGCACACGACCTACAAAAACTTCATCTCGTTCAGCCAAAAAGAGCGGCATTGGATATTCACTTTTTGATGGTTCGTCCATCAATACAATTCCTTCCCCGTTTTTAAAAGCTGCTTTGGCTTCCTCAACTGAGACGGGACGTTCTGTCTCAACCCAAATGGCCTCTGAATGTGCACGCATAACAGGAACGCGAACACATGTTGCACTTACTTTAATGTCTGTGCCCATGATTTTGCGCGTCTCATTGTACATCTTCATCTCCTCTTTGGTGTATCCGTTTTCGGTAAACACATCTACCTGAGGAATGAGGTTCATAGCCAACTGATATTGAAACTTACTGACTGTGAGCTCTTCGCCCTTCGCCATTTGCTGAATTTGATTGCCCAACTCATCCATTCCTGCTGCACCTGCACCACTTGCGGACTGGTAGGTGGCAACATGCACCTTTTTAATGTGCGAAATTTTTTCAATGGCTTTTAAAGCAACCACCAGCTGAGTAGTTGTACAGTTGGGATTGGCAATAATGTTGCGTGGTAGATTAGCTGCCTTTTCTGCATTCACCTCGGGCACAATCAAGGGCACATCATCATCCATCCTAAATGCGCTGGAATTGTCGATCATGATGGTTCCGTGCTTGGTGATGGTTTCGGCAAACTCCAAAGAGGTGGAACCTCCTGCAGAAGTCATTGCAATGGCTATATCTTTAAAGTCGTCGTTGTGTTTTAATTCCTTAACGGTAACAGTTTTACCCTTAAAAGTATATGTTTTTCCTGCACTTCTTGCTGAGCCAAACAATACAAGCTCTGACATTGGAAAATCTCTCTCTTCTAAAATGCGGAGGAACTCTTGTCCTACCGCGCCGCTAACACCTACAATTGCTACTTTCATTATTGAATAGTGGTTTAAATTTTATAATGCGATAAAAAACCGGTAAATTCAAACTGCTAAACTTGATTATAGTCAGTTTTTTGAATTTACAAAAATAGGCATTTAATTATAAATCAAGACATCATGCGTACTTTTTTTCTTGTTTTGTTCCTCTTTTTCCTTGTAAATACAGATGCACAGGTATCAGAAGATTTTTCTGATGGAGACTTTGCCAACAACCCAACCTGGGTGGGTCTTGAAGAATGGTTTACTATAGATGAAGTGCGCCAGTCGCTTCAGTTAAATGCGCCTGCCGAAGCTGGGAGTGCGTGGCTATTCACAGCTTCCAGCTCCATGGAAAATGCTCAGTGGCAATTTTCGTTTCGGATGGGATTTAATCCTTCATCTTCCAATTATGCTCAAGTCTATTTGGCTACAGATGAGAATGAACCTTCTCTGATAAGTCGTTCACTCTATTTGGTATTGGGGACTACTGCCGATAATATTTCACTTTGGGAGTTGATAGGAAACACAAAGACGCTTCTTATTGAAGGAGCAGCTGGAAGATTGGATTTGAGTGCACCAGAAGGGCAAGTACGCATTCAGCGTAATAAAGGAGGTGTGATTATTCTTGAAACCAATATGGGAAATGGATGGGAAGAGGAAGGAAGGTTTGAGGATCACATAGGTTTCCCTTCTCGATGGTTTGGGCTAAGTTGTCATTACACATCCACTCGAAGCAAGCTTTTTTGGTTTGATGATTTCTTGATTAGTGGAGAATCTTATCGAGACACCATTCCACCCGTGGTGGAAAAATCTGATGTAAAGAACAAATACGTTATTACTGTTGAGTTTTCAAAGCCAGTAGCGCAACTCAATTATCAACGCTCTTTTTTTGTAATTCTACCTTCGGGTGAAACACCTGAAATTACACTCACGGATAATCCTTATCAGTTGCAATTGCTTTTCTCTAAAGGTGTAAACTGGGGAGATGGTGATCAATTGATCATTTCAGGTATCACTGATTTTGATGAGAATGTTTTAGATGAGGTGGTGATTTCTCATGAATACATGTCTGTAACTACCTCCAATTTGGAGGTTCTTTCCCCACAACTTCTTTCCATCTGTTTTTCTGGTCAAGTGGATGAGTTGCCCACAACTTCTTTTCAGTGGCAAACTAAAGCTCCTCAAATATCGGATGTGATAAAAATGGAAAACAACTGTTTTCAAATAAGTTTGAATGAGAATTTTCCTTTGGGTGAAACTTTAAATCTGAAGTTGATAAATGTGGTTGCAGCCAATGGAGACACTATCCCTGTTGGACCCTATGAGTTTTGGTATTATTTGGCTCAACCTCACGACTTGGTGATTTCTGAAATTATGCCCGATCCTTCTCCTGTGGTGGGCTTGCCAGAATCTGAATACATAGAGCTTTTTAATAGAAGTGAATTTCCCATCTCTTTAAAAAATTATCAACTTATTGTTTCCAACAAAAACGCGAAGTTACCAGAGATCATAATTTTTCCAGGAGATTATTTGTTGTTGATACCTTCCACACAAAAGGATCTATGGACAGGTTTTTCCAACCGTGTGACAGTAAGCAGTTGGCCTACTTTGCCCAATGGTGGAGCGGATGTTGTTTTACGTAACTCTCAGGGTGAAGTGATTACTGCTCTCACATACAGCCCTGCTATGGGTGAGCAAGGTTATAAGCAGGAGGGAGGATGGTCGTTTGAATTGATCGATCCTGATAATCTGTCAGGAGATTTGGATAATTGGGCGTTTTCTATAGGTAATCGTGGCGGAACTCCAGGTGAACCAAATTCCATAGCATCAACTTTTGCCGACCGTAAACCACCTCAATGGCAGGGATGGTATTTGTTGAACGACTCTTGTATAGTGATGGAGTTTTCTGAACCTGTCTCCAATTCTTTTTTGTCTCCACTAAGTAATTTTAAGATACAGCCTTCTATTGGCATCCACGGAGTTGAGTTGGAAGAGGTTTTTGGGAAAAGTTGCAAGCTCTGTTTCGAAGAGCAGCTGACTCCCAACCTGGTTTATGAGTTGCTGATCGAAAAAAAACCAGAAGATTTAGCTGGAAATAAAATGCAGTTGCCACAGACTATCCGCATAGCTCGGCCTGTGGTTGCAGAACCGTTCGATTTGGTCATTAATGAACTGTTGTATGACCCCAATGGAGATATGAAAGATTTTGTAGAGCTCTACAATCGAAGTGATAAAACCCTTGATCTTTCCACTCTTTATGCCGCCAAGGAGAATGTAAATGGTGTGGCCGATAAACTTATAAGATTGTCTGATAAGAGTCGAATGTTTTTTCCTGGTGAACACTTGGTTTTTACAGCCGACAAAAATGCTTTAGTTTCAGCTTATGACTCTTCAGATCCGTCTTTGGTT
Organism: uncultured Alkaliflexus sp.; assembly: GCA_964544795.1. Lineage (GTDB taxonomy): Bacteria > Bacteroidota > Bacteroidia > Bacteroidales > Marinilabiliaceae > CAZHHH01. The sequence continues at coordinate 4,512 of CAZJDS010000145.1, forward strand.
TATGAAGTTGCTGGATTTCCTAATTATGTGAATGCCGGAGGAGTAGTTTTCATCACCGATGTTTCTGGAAAAGCCTTGGATCGTTTTGATTACAGTGAACATCTACATTTCCCCTTGTTGAGTTCCACCAAAGGCGTTTCTCTTGAACGGATCGATGTAAACGGCACCACCAATGATGTAAACAACTGGCATTCGGCAGCTGCAGATGTGGGTTATGCTACCCCCACTTTGCGAAACTCACAGGCTGTGGGTGGCGAGATCAAGAGTTCAGCTACTTTCGTTTTAGAACCAGAAGTGTTCACCCCCAACCTCGATGGTGTGGATGATCTGTTGTTTATTCGTTACAACTTCCCTGAAGCTGGTTACAATTGCACCATCGAAATATTTAATCAAAGTGGAAGCTCTATTCGCAAATTGGTGAACAATCAGTTGGTGGGCACCCATGGTTTTTTTGCATGGGATGGCACCAACGATAATAGTCAACGATGCAACAGCGGCATCTACATTGTTCTGATAAAATGGTTCAACTTAAAAGGTGAAGTGAAAGAAGAGAAGAGAGTTACGGTGTTGGGGCGATAGAGAAGAGAACTTTGGGATATTGCCTTTTCCATTTAATTGGAGGTTTGCTATATGTTCATAATCTCTGGTTTTTGGGTTTGTTTTCTTATTGTTAGTAGATTATCTTTGTATAGATGAAGCTGCTTAGGGTAAAAGAGATACGATAATATATTTAAGTGAGTACTGATAAAATATAATACAATGAAACTACAATATATAACTGATGATCGCGGAAATAAAAGCGGAGTTCAACTTCCTATACAGGAATGGGAAAGAATTCAAAAGGATTTAGATGAGCTGGATCGTTTTAGAAAAAAAGAATTATTTCTCTCAGAACTGTCAGAGGCTATTGATGAGTTAAAGCAAGTAAAGGAAGGTAAGGTGAAATCTCGTAGTGCTAAAGAATTCATCGATGATCTTTAATGTTAAAACCATATCTGTCTTTGAAAGACAGGTAAAACGCTTGATAAAAAAATACCCGTCGCTCAAAGATGAACTTCAAGCACTTATATTGGAACTTGAACAAGAACCGACAAAAGGAATTTCAATAGGTTATAATTGTTATAAAATACGTTTTGCCATCTTAAGCAAAGGAAGGGGTAAGTCAGGAGGTGCAAGAATTATCACACATGTTGTTTATAAAGATGAAACTGTTTTCCTCCTATCCATTTATGATAAGTCAGATATGGAAAATATTTCAGATAAAGAGATTCTAAAACTTATACAATTAATCCCATAAATTAAGATTGATCAGTAATTAATTTGGCAACTCTGACCGAAAGCTTATAGACAATGAGCTATCACCATGAATGGAGGTGAACGATGTAGCTGCAGAAACTCTACATCGTCCTAATTAAATTGAATAGCCTTTAAAGGTGAAGTCAAAGAAACTAAAAAAGCAACCGTGTTGGAACGATAATTATATTTTAGCAATCAACTCTGCAATCACCTTAGTCATTTTTGGTTCCGCTTCTGCTGCCACTTCCTGAACCTCTTCATGAGATATCTCTACAATCTCTCCTGGAACGCCTGAGTCCGTGATGATAGAAACGCCAAAACAGGTCATGTTCATGTGACGTGCTACAATCACTTCAGGCACAGTAGACATGCCCACTGCATCGCCACCGATGATGCGGAAGTACTTGTATTCAGCGGGTGTTTCAAAAGTTGGGCCAGGCGTTCCTGCATAGACCCCTTGCTTTAGATCAATCTTCTCGTTTTTGCCAATCTCCATGGCCATCTCAATCAGTTTTTTATTGTAAGGTTGGCTCATGTCAGGAAAACGTGGTCCCAGTTCCTTGAGGTTGATGCCTGTGAGTGGATTGGCTCCAAACATATTTAAATGGTCGTTGATCACCATGATGTCACCTATTTTGAAGTCTGGATTTAATCCGCCACTGGCATTAGAGACGATGAGGTGCTCAATGCCCATTAATTTCATTACTCTCACTGGAAAAGTAACTTCGTGCATGGAGTAACCTTCATAGAAATGGAAACGCCCTTGCATGGCCATAATGGGTTTCCCCTTTATAGTTCCGAAAATTAACTTTCCTGAGTGTCCTTCAACAGTAGAGACTGGAAAATTTGGAATCTCTTCGTA
>CAZJDS010000146.1:0-321 GCA_964544795.1 uncultured Alkaliflexus sp.
TTCCATAGATTACACATCCTATTAAAACAGTAAATTAGATATGGTTAAGCTTGTTGCTCCTTCTTTATTAGCTGCCGATTTTGCCAACTTGGCACGTGACGTTGAAATGATTAACCAAAGCAATGCAGATTGGCTCCACATGGACATTATGGATGGCGTATTTGTACCCAACATTTCTTTTGGCATCCCGGTAATGGAAGCAGTATTCGCTATATCTAAAAAGCCTTTGGATGTGCATCTTATGATTGTGCAGCCCGAAAGATATATTGAAGCATTTAAAAATGCAGGTGCCCATATTCTTAATGTGCATTATGAAGCCTC
>CAZJDS010000146.1:384-4435 GCA_964544795.1 uncultured Alkaliflexus sp.
GGAGGAAATAGTTCAAGATTTGGATTTGGTACTTATCATGTCTGTTAATCCTGGCTTTGGGGGTCAAAAGTTTATAGAAAACAGTTACGATAAAGTGCGACGGTTGAGAGATCTTATACTAAAGCGTAACAGCAAGGCACTTATTGAAGTGGATGGTGGTGTAAATGCCAAAAATGCTGCTGCTTTATATACCGCTGGTGCCGATGTGCTTGTAGCAGGCAGTTATGTTTTTAATGCGCCTGATCCGAAGAAGGCTATTCAGCAATTGAAGGACTTGACTATCTAAAAATAGCTATTACTCATCTAATTATCTCCTGTCCACCTACTCATCTAAATCAGGTGGCAGAGCTTGCTGAAGCCCTAATAATACGAACCACCAATTAAAGGTCAACGAAATTCGCAACCTCTTTCTCAAACTGCGAATTACACGAATTCCATCTTTACTCCTCAAAATTATACGATATGCACATTTGATTTTACCATTTGCACATTAGATGAGAATTAGGATGTTTAATTTTATCTGGTATTTAATAATAAATGTATAAACCAATAATCAGATAAAATTATGAAAACACAACTACGCTTTACAACAGTTGCTCTCTTTTTGATAATCACCCAAGCATCTTTTGCACAAAGAACAATTGCCGTACAAAGCAATGGAACAGCTGCCTTTTACACCGAATGGGCAAAAGCTTGGCAAAATACACAAGCAGGAGACACCATTTATTTGCCAGCGGGCACTTTCATTACGGGCAATATTCTTATTGACAAACCCGTAACCATTATCGGAGTGGGGCATGATGCGGCTTACGTTCACGACCAATTATTTTCTCGTTTGGATGGAAACATACATTTGCTAAAAGGTGCCGATGGAACTACGCTGCATGGCTTTCAGGTGGCTAATTTTCAAATTGGAAATAGTTCCGAAAACGACGAAGTGGAAAACATCACCATAAGCCGATTTCGTAGCACTGGAATTTTTAGATTGGGTTACAGCAACCCTTCTAAAGCAAGCTTGATTAATGTAGATGAATGTGTATTGGAAAGTATTGACGGAAAAAACGCCAAACATGTTTTTTTTACTAAAAACATCCTCTCTGGCAGTATATCTAATTTTAATCAGAATGTCTCATTTAATAACAATGTTTTTATTTATAATTCCTACACTTTATGGGATATTTCAAACGCACTTTTCAGAAATAATATTTTCAGGTATAATTCTTATCCATTTAGAAATACCTGTGAAAATAATCTCTTGGAGAACAATATTCTTGTTGCCAATTTAACCATCAATCCTCAAGCCGATTTAAATACCTGGAATAATAATTATTTCAATCAAGCCTTGGATGATATTTTCGTCAATTTTGCTGCTGGCGACTATCACTTAAAACCCACTTCAGTAGGTGTTGGAGCGGGCACAGATGGATTCGATATTGGCATCTATGGCACAGCCATCCCCTACAAAGAAGGAGCTGTACCATTTACGCCTCGTATTGTAGAGGAAACGGTTTCAAAGCAGACCGATGCAGAGGGGAAAATAAACATTAAAGTGAAAGTGGAAGCTCAAAATCAATAAAACAAAACCTATGAAAAAATATCTCATAATATATCTACTTGTGGCATGGGGTTTTGTGGTTTCTGGTCAGTCTGTGATTCACTCTTACGAATACTGGTTCAACAGCAATACCAGCGATAAAATCATGGAAGCCATAACACCAGCCGTTAGTTATGAATTGGAAGTGCAGACCAGCGCCTCCCATCTCCCCGACGGACTAAACACCTTCACGGTTCGTTTTAAAGACAACCTTGGACAATGGTCGTCACCACTTACCCGCTTTTTTGTAAAATTGCCAGAAACGCACGTTTCTACCGAACCTAAAAATATTGTAGCATGGGAATATCGCTTAAATGATAATCCTTTTGTAAAACAGAATGTACCTCCTTCTTCTTCTTTTATTCTGGAAGAGGAGTTAACGACCAACGATTTGCCCGACGGGTTAAATTCCTTCACCGTTCGGTTTAAAGACAACTTTGGCAATTGGTCGTCGCTACTCACAAGGTTTTTTGTAAAAATACCAGAACAACAATTTTCTGTTGTGCCTAAAAAGATTGTTGCCTGCGAATATCGTTTAAACAACGAAGAAACTGTAAAACAAAAGATAGCACCCGTTGCAAATTTTGTATTAGAGCAACAAATCGATGCATCCCAACTGCCCGATGGACTGAACGTTTTTATGGTTCGGTTCTGTGATGATTTGGGCAACTGGTCATCGCCACTTACACGTTTTTTTGTAAAGATGCCTGAAATTGATGCATCCGTTTCTGAAAATCTGATAAAAGCGTATGAATACCGAATAGACGATGCTTTGGGTAATCCCGTAGCAGGGTTCGAATCAACCTCCTTTACTTTCGTTGCTCTTGATGCGCCAATTAATCCTGCATTAATAGAGTTTGAAGTTGCTTTGAATCACGTTCAGATGGGCGATTATACCGTTCATTTTCGTGCGCTCTATATCCGCAATCAATGGAGTAGCGTGCTTTCACGAACCATTGAAAAAGAAGCATTGGCAGTAGCAGCCTTCTCCATTTTGTCTCCTTGTAAAGGTTCAGCAACTCGTTTTGTCAACGAAAGTTTGGATGCGGACACTTGGCTGTGGGATTTTGGCGATGGAACAACTTCTACGGAATTTGAACCGGAACATGTTTATGCTGAGTTGGGTGATTTTGAAGTTAGTCTCATAGCCTCCAACTCTGAAAATGGGCAATCGGCTTCTGTTAGTCATTCCATTACAGTACATCCCACAGAAGAGAATGAGATTTCGGAAGCCATTTGTGCATCCGATCTGCCCTATATCTTCGGTTCGCAAGAGTTAATTAGTAGCGGTATCTATATAGAAACCTTTCCTACCGTTCATGGCTGTGATAGTCTGGTAACCTTGAATTTGACGGTGCACCCTTCGTACAACATTGGGATTGGAGAAGTTGTTGATTTTCAGGTGAACGATGATTTTGAAGAAGATGCGCTTGGTACACTTGCTGGTTGGACGATACAATACAATGGCTCGGGCAATGCCAACCAAAAGGTGGTGGATAATATTTCCAAGAGCGGCTCACAATCATTGCAACTGGAAGGCAGAAGCAGTTGGGCAGCGGATTTGTATAAACCTATTACTAAAACTCCTGACAAGCTGACCATTGAAGCTTATATAAATGTAAGTATTGCCAATGCCCAGGGAAGTGGAATAGGACTGGTAAATTACGGTGCTGCAAGCTGGGGCGCCCGCACATCGAGAATAGATTTTTCCAATGGTAGGATAAGAGCAACTTGCACAGGAGGCGCAACCTACGACATACAGCCATTTACGCCCGGCGTGTGGTATCATGTGCGTGTAGAACACGATATGGTAGCTCGTGTTTATTCGGTTTATATTGATGGGCAGAAGGTTTCGGGCAACAGTGGAAGCACAACAACGGATGTGTTCCCGATGCATCCAGCCGTATCGCAAGATTTCTTTTTATGCGCGGGCAATGCAACCACCACAAGGGTCTATTTTGACGATGTAAAAATGTATGAACCAGCAAAACCACCAATCACGATCTGCTCCTCAGAAACGCCCTACATTTTCGGTACCCAACAACTGACCGAAAGTGACACTTACACCGAAACTTTCCAGACCATTCATGGTTGCGACAGCACGGTTACATTAGCCCTCATTGTTAAAACTGTAAATACCGAAGTGGTGCAGGAGCAAAACACTTTAACTGCTCAGGCGATGGATGCCAGTTATCAGTGGTTGGATTGTGACAATGGATTTGCGCCAATTGTAGGAGAAACAAACCAAGCTTTTACGCCTCAAATAAATGGAAATTATGCCGTAGAAGTTACAGAAGAGGGGTGTGCTGACACTTCCATTTGTTACGAAGTTCTTCCTGTAGGCATCTTGGAAAATAGTTACAATTCAGAAATAATTGTTTATCCCAATCCTACAAGCGGTAGAGTTACTGTTGATTTGGGGCATGATTATCCTGAAACTGTCTTTACAATGCACGA
>CAZJDS010000146.1:4535-6655 GCA_964544795.1 uncultured Alkaliflexus sp.
CTCTTTTTTGATTCAAACAGCTATTCTAACTCATTGCTCCGAGAAGTTTTCGACTTCGTCGTTATTCCATCAAATCATATATAAAAACAGTTGCAAATTAGGGAACATTTAACTCCTTAGCCTCCACTCCAAACGCGCCATTTTAGCCGATAAAAAACGGCAAGCTTGAAAAATAAAATATCAAGCGTGATAATTATTTTTTCAAGCTACATAAATAAATTTTCAAGCTTGTTATTCGCCAATGGCAAGCTTGATAATCTTAGACCCGTAGTTAGGCGAATGGATCGAAATGATTAGGGAGTGATAAAGCTTAAATAACCATGAGTGAAACAGATGGTAGCGTACTATACAACAGTTGTAAATAAATGTTCAGAGGTAGGCAGCTTTCTGCATATTAATTAAATTTTTAACACTACTAAGTATTACGTTGGGCTGAAGCCCGATGTGGGTGGTTCATTTTCCCCAGGCTAAAGCCTGAGGCTAGTTATGGATATTTTAAACAAATGGCTATTGCTCGGCGAAGTTTTTAACTTCGTCGTTAAATTCTTAAGTCCTATTTGTAGTTGGAAATTACAGGATCAAGCCGTCGAAGCCACAGACTTTGCCGAGCCAGATAAAACCCGTGGTTATACACATTCAACCACTTCGTGGTTGTTATTACTGCCATTGCTTCACTTTTTCCGATTTGTTATTACCTTTACTTTAACTAATTTGCTTAAAATTATACATTACAGTAGCTGTTCGTTTTTAGTAAGAATATGACAACCGACCAATACCTTAACAACATAAACCAACGCTATAAGTTGGGTAATGCCACTGAGCACACCTTTCGTGGCGACTTACAACAACTTTTAGAAAGTTTAGTCCCCACCATAAGAGCCACCAACGAGCCCAAACGGCAAAGTTGTGGCGCACCCGATTACATCCTCACCAAGAAAGACATCCCTGTTGGCTTTATCGAAGCAAAAGACATTGGCGACAAAGACCTCGATGGCACAAAGCGAGCAGGCAACAAAGAGCAGTTCGACCGATACAAAGCCTCGTTAGACAACCTCATTTTCACCGACTACCTCAATTTTCATTTGTATCGCGACGGAGAGTTCATTACGAAAATTGCCATTGGTGAAATTACCGACAGAGGAATTGAACCCCTCCCCGAAAACTTTGAGACTTTTGAGAACTTAATCAAAGTCTTTAGCACCCATATTGGGCAAAACATTAAGAGCAGCAAGAAACTGGCAAAAATGATGGCAGGTAAAGCCCGCCTACTCTCCGATATAATTGGCAAAGCGTTGGTCAGTGATGAGTCTCACGCAGAAGACAGCAGCCTCAAAGACCAGATGCTGGGATTTAAACAAATTCTGATTCACGACATCACGCCCCAAGGTTTTGCGGATGTGTATGCCCAAACCATTGCTTACGGTATGTTTGCCGCCAGATTGCACGATACATCATTGGACAATTTTACCCGACAAGAAGCGGCAGAGCTGATTCCAAAATCAAATCCATTTTTGCGCAAACTCTTTGGTTATATCTCAGGACCCGACATCGACGACCGCATAAAATGGATTGTGGACAGTTTAGCCGACGTTTTTTTGGCCACCAACGTAGAAGAAATTCTAAAAAACTACGGGAAATCCACCAAGATGGAAGACCCCATCATCCATTTCTATGAAACCTTTTTGAGTGAGTACGACCCCAAATTGCGTAAGTCGCGTGGCGTATGGTACACACCGCAGCCCGTGGTCGATTTTATTGTGCGTGCCGTGGACGACATACTCAAAACCGAGTTCGACCTGCCGCAAGGATTGGCAGACACCTCAAAAACCACTATAAAGGTAAATACCCAAACTCCCGACAAGCGTTCTATAACGGGCTTTAAGCAGATAGACGAGGAAGTACACAAAGTGCAAATCCTCGACCCAGCCACAGGTACGGGCACTTTTTTGGCGGAAGTAGTAAAGCACATTCACAAAAAGTTTGTGGGGCAAGAAGGCATTTGGAGCAACTATGTAGAAACCCACCTTTTGCCACGCCTCAACGGTTTTGAATTGCTTATGGCAAGTTACGCCATGGCACATTTGAAGCTTGATTTACTGCTTGGGGAAACCGGTTACCGA
>CAZJDS010000147.1:0-5703 GCA_964544795.1 uncultured Alkaliflexus sp.
GGTATTGGGAATGGAGTATGAAAGCTTCGACATATACAACTACCGGGGAGAAAAGCTTAGAGAAAAATTGGAGTCTTACTTGAAAAAAGGAGATGTTAGCACTTTCCTTTATTCCAACCCCAACAATCCTTCATGGATCTGCTTCACAGAAGCTGAATTGCAAATAATTGGTGAACTGGCCAATCAATACGGAGTTATTGTACTGGAAGATTTGGCTTACTTTGGCATGGACTTCAGAAAGAATGTAGAAAAACCAGGTGAACCACCCTATCAATCTACTGTTGCTCGCTACACCGATCAATATGTATTACTTTTTTCTGGCAGCAAAATTTTTAGTTATGCAGGACAGCGAATAGGTGCATTACTGGTTTCTGATGCTCTTTTCCATAAAAGATTTTCTGATTTAAACAGAGTATTTAATTCAGATGCTTTTGGTCAAACACTTCTTCAAGAAGCCATGTACACTGCAACAGCTGGGACCTCACACTCTTCGCAACACGCATTGGCAGCACTTTTAAAAGCAGTAAATGAAGGAGAGCTTCATTTTGTGACCAACGTGAAAGAGTATGGAAAAAGAGCTGAGAATATGAAAAAACTCTTCCTTGAAAATGGTTTCCAATTGGTGTACGATAAAGATGAAGAACTGGAATTGGCCGATGGTTTCTATTTCACCATTTCATACCCTGGGATGAATGGGGATGAGTTACTTAGCAACTTGTTAAGATACGGAATTAGTGCTATAACTTTAGATACAACTGGAAGTTCGCGCACAGAAGGTTTACGAATTTGCGTTTCGCAAACTCACGAAGGACGATGGAAAGATTTAGAAGAACGATTAAAGCTTTTCTCAACAGCCCATAGAGTAATATAGAATCGTTAAAAACAAGAGCCAAAAGCCCCGAAACCATTTACCCCTGAGTAAACTCATTCATCCCTTTCCCTATAAATACAAGGGGGTTATAATGAATTTTGGGCATCGGTTTCTTATAAATTATTAATTTCGTAGAACGAAAAATTAAAAAAATCAGTTTATGTCAAAAGTAAGAGGTGCAATTGAGGTTGATATTGCAACCTGCAAAGGCTGTAATTTATGCGTGGAGGCATGCCCCACCAATGTTATCAGTTTAAGCGATCAAGTAAATGCAAAAGGCTACAATTATGCTTACATGGAAAATCCTGACGCTTGCAATGGCTGTGCCAATTGCGCCATGGTTTGTCCCGATAGTTGTATTACTGTTTATAGGTTGCGACCTGCTAAAACAGCTTAACCAAAAAATCTGCGCAAAACTAAACACAACTCTACTGTCCAGATTTTTTTGAAGAAATCTGGTAATCTAAAACATTATAATGAGAGAAGTTCGATTAATGAAAGGCAATGAAGCCATCGCCGAAGCAGCCATTCGCTGCGGAGTTGATGGTTATTTTGGCTATCCAATCACCCCACAATCGAAAGTGATGGAAACTTTGATGATGGAAAAGCCCTGGGAAACTACTGGGATGGTTGTTTTACAGGCAGAAAGTGAAATAGCCTCTATAAATATGTTGTATGGAGGTGCTGGATGCGGAAAAAAAGTAATGACCTCATCTTCAAGCCCAGGCGTAAGTCTCATGCAAGAAGGCTTAACCTATCTGGCAGGGGCAGAACTCCCCTGTTTGGTGGTAAACGTAGTTAGAGGCGGCCCAGGTTTGGGAACCATTCAGCCAGCTCAATCCGACTATTTTCAAGCCGTAAAAGGAGGAGGACATGGCGATTACAAGCTCATTGTGTTAGCTCCTGCCTCAGTGCAAGAGATGGCAGACTTTGTTGAACTGGCTTTTGATTTGGCCTTTAAATATCGAAATCCAGCCATGATTCTCACCGATGGTATGATTGGCCAAATGATGGAAAAGGTAGAAATGAAACCCTTCAAACCAAGATGGACCAACGAAGAAGTAGAAAAACTACATCCTTGGGCAACCACAGGAAAACCGACCACACGTGAACGCAACATTATTACTTCTGTAGAGTTGGACAACGAAAAATTTGAAAAATTCAACCATAAGCTCCAAGCCAAATACAAGAAAATGGAAGAAGAGGAGGTTCGGTACGAAGAGTTTCAGTGCGACGATGCAGAATATCTATTGGTAGCTTATGGATCGAGTGCACGAATCTCTCAAAGATCTGTGGAGATTTTACGTGAAAAAGGGATAAAAGTAGGACTTCTTCGCCCCATCACACTTTTCCCTTTCCCAGTGAAGCCCATCGCTAAGTTGGCAGAACAGGTAAAAGGAATTCTATCTGTAGAAATGAGTGCAGGACAAATGGTGGAAGATATTCTTCTTTCTGTGAATGGAAAAGTGAAAGTAGAGCATTATGGACGCTTAGGTGGAGTGGTCCACTCGCCTGAAGAAGTTGCCAATGCTTTAATCGAAAAAATTATTGAAGGATAAAACTATGTCAATAGGAATTAAAGATATTATCAAACCAGAGAATCTGGTATATAAAAAGAGTAGCCTCCTCACAGAAAACCCTATGCACTACTGCCCTGGTTGCAGCCATGGAGTTGTAAACAGGTTAATTGCAGAGGTAATTGAAGAGTTGGGCATACAAGCAGACGTGATTGGGGTGACTCCCGTAGGCTGTTCAGTATTGCTCTACAACTACATCGACATTGATTGGCAAGAAGCGGCACACGGACGTGCACCCGCATTGGGCACAGCTATCAAACGACTGCGCCCCGACAAATTTGTTTTCACCTACCAAGGTGATGGAGATTTGGCGGCCATTGGAACTGCGGAGACCATACATGCTTGTAATCGCGGAGAAAATATTGTGATGCTCTTCATCAACAACGGTATTTATGGTATGACGGGTGGACAGATGGCTCCGACTACTTTGGAGGGAATGCCCACAGCTACCTGTCCACATGGCCGAGATGTTGCACGCGACGGAAATCCTTTAAAGATGACTGACATTGTTGCCACCTTGCCCGGCACTTGTTATGTAACACGCCAAGCGGTTCATACCGCACCAGGAGTGAGGAAGACCAAAAGAGCCATCATCAAAGCATTTGAAAATCAAAAACTGAATAAAGGCACTTCTTTTATTGAAATTGTTTCTACTTGCAGCTCAGGTTGGAAGTTAGATCCCGTTCAATCCAATAAGTGGATGGAAGAGAATATGATTCCATACTACCCATTGGGTGATTTGAAGGATGAATAAATAAACTTTCGGTTTGCCAAGCAGTTATGAGATAAGTCTGGAGCAAAGTATTTATTTATAGAAGCTTCATTGACTTTTTATAACATTGAAAAATAAATTACAGATATGAAACGAGCATGAGAAAAAGTTCTCTCAAAAGAAGATGATTGCAAATGCGAGTTCCATATGACAATTGCAAAACAAATTATGTGCATATGAACGAAGAGATTATAATAGCAGGATTTGGTGGTCAAGGGGTGCTCTCTATGGGTAAAATACTTGCCTACTCTGGCGTGATGCAGGATATGGAGGTTTCTTGGATGCCTTCTTACGGACCAGAAATGCGTGGAGGTACTGCCAACGTAACAGTTATACTCAGCGATAAACGCATCAGTTCGCCCATCATAAAAGAGTTTGATACAGCAATTATTCTCAATCAACAATCCATGGATAAATTTGAGAAGGCAATTAAACCAGGAGGACTTCTCCTCTACGATGGAAATGGTATCAGTAAACACCCTACTCGAAAAGATATCCGAATTTTTAAAATAGAAGCAGCAGAAGAGGCTTCAAAAATGGAAAATTCGAAAATTTTCAACATGATTGTATTGGGCGGCTACTTAAAAATAAAGCCGCTAATAAGTATGGAAAATGTTATGGAGGGTCTCAAAAAGTCCATCCCCGAAAGACACCATAAGCTATTACCGCTCAACGAAAAAGCCATTACAAGAGGAACAGAAATTGTGGAAGAAATATTGAACTAAAAAGGATATATAAATAATAAAAAAAGGAATTTGATTGAAATCAAGTTCCTTTTTTTATCGATATCTATTTGATTCTTATTTTTTGATGGCTTTATACACCTTTTCTTCAGAGAGTGGCTTGGTACAGAAGAACCAATCGTAACACTTCATATCGCTCTCTTTACTTTCCATACGTTTCTTTGCAGTTCCGCACGATCCAGCAGTTGGAACAATCACATCATTTCCTGGTCGCCAATCTGCAGGCGTAGCAATGCTAAAAGCATCGGCAGTTTGAAGTGCTATGACAACACGTTTAAGCTCATCGAAGTTACGTCCCAAAGAAAGTGGGTAGTAGATAATGGTGCGAATTTTACCCACTGGATCAATTACAAAAACAGCACGAACCGCTTTCGTAGTACTCTCGCCAGGCATAATCATACCGTATTTCTTCGCCACATTCATGCTTATATCTTCAATGAGAGGAAAGTTGACCTCGATGTTTTTCATTCCATTAAACTCAATTTTCTCTTTAATGGTTCGAAGCCAAGCTATATGACTATAAAGCCCATCAACAGACAAGCCCACCAATTCGGTATTAAACTCTCGAAACTCCTCTTCCATACTTGCAAAAGTCATAAACTCAGAAGTACAAACAGGTGTAAAATCAGCAGGATGACTAAATAGAATTACCCATTTCCCTTTATAGTCCGAGGGGAAATTAATGGTTCCTTGCGTAGTTTCTGCAGTAAAAGAGGGTGCATCCTCATTAATTCTTGGCATTGAAAAAAAATCTTGCTGTGGTTGCTGTTCCATAATTTTAATATTTAATTTTTCGTAATTACTTAGTTATCTCTAAAATAGTCAATATTTATTAATTTACCGATAATTATCTACTCTATATCACAGCCTATTTAAAATTAGATTCATCATAGAATCATACAAATAAAACTGACTTACATAAAAATCAACCAAAAAATAGCTCAAACTAAAATTTAAGGGTGTACTTTACATAAGGAACGGGTATGGGAAGTATGCTAAGTTGCTTTAGGGTTCGTTGAGATGAGATAGTTTCATTATTGTTGCTGTTTGAAAAATAGAGCATAAATGGATTCTGTCGTCCATAGGCATTAATCACACCCACATCCCAAATACGCTCAGTTTTGGTACGCTGTTTACGAAAACTAAATCCAATGTCCAAACGATGAAATGCGGGCATTCTATATTCATTATAATTTCCAAAATCTTCAGAATAACTCAACCCTGAAAAGCCATTGTTAATATCTGGTGCATAATATTTCTCGGTGGGCAATGTTACAGGTAATCCACTCCCATATTGCCACATAATTGTAGCAATAGTACGTTTACTGAATAGGTAGGAATAGCTAAACTTAAAATCATGAGGTCGATCAAAACGAGTGGGAAAAGATTTGCCATCATTCAAATCAGAAAATTGGTTGGAAGTTTTTGCATAAGTATAAGAAAACCATCCTCTCCAATCGCCTTTCAATTTCTGAAGATATAACTCTGTTCCATAAGAGAACCCATCACCAACAGTAAGTTTGTCTTCCCAACTAGTGCTATAATCAAAAAAACCAGTACTCTCTTTGTAGTGTAATAAATTATTTTGTGTTTTCAAGTAACCATCCAACGAAAAAGAGTATTCTCCACTTTCGCCTGGCGTATAAACTATTCCGGCAGAAATTTGTCTGGATTTCATAGGCGCAATTTTATCGGTTACAGGCAACCACAAATCGGTAGGCAAAGCGATGTTAGAGGAAC
>CAZJDS010000147.1:5713-6641 GCA_964544795.1 uncultured Alkaliflexus sp.
TGAAGGTATTGTGACATGAGAGAGTAGGACGACCTAACTGCCCAACGTTTCCAAGGTTTGTAGAATAAAGAGAGCCTTGGTTCTAAAGTGGCATAGATTTTTGACTTTCCATTGAAAAAGGCACTGCTAAGGCCAACATTTATTCGAATATCTTCATGTGGGCTAAATTCATCTTCCACATAAAGATGTATCTCACCTCCATACATACGATCTTTACCAATTGACGTATCAGCAGGTGTTGCAGATTGATATTCACGTCGGACAATGTCGATACCCGGGTTGAAAAGATGACCAATATACCCAACACCAAACTTAATAAGATGCTGATTAGAAGGGTAATAATCGAAATCAATTTTTGCACTATAATCCTTTATACCACTTAAATATCTTTGTTCATAAAACTCCTCATCCAAATTAATTCTATCGCGACTTTCCACCCCAATAAAAAATCGATAATCAGAATAAGTTGCTGTAATATTACTAAATAACTTGTCCGACCATATTGAATTCCACCGAATAGCTCCCACTAAATTTCCCCATCCTGCTTCATTCTTATCGTTTATTGAAGTTTTATATACAAAACCATCGCTCCCTGCATACGTAATATCCTGTGAGTTGTAGGTTGTAAAATATTTGTCGCGACCAAAATAGAAACTTAGATAGACTCTATTCCTATAATTGAAATCATAATTAAACTTAGCGTTAATATCGTAGAAGTAGTAATTTGATGTTTCCTGCTGCTTTTTTTGAATCAACCCAGCAATGGGATCTAGATAGGTGCGTCGAATTGAAACAGCAAATCCTGCCTTGTCTTTTTTAATAGGTCCATTAAGAGAGAGGCTTGATGATAAAAGACCAAGGTTTAGAGTTCCTTTTATCTTATCCTTATTTCCATCAATCATTCTGATATCAACCACAGATGATAAAC
>CAZJDS010000148.1:0-4483 GCA_964544795.1 uncultured Alkaliflexus sp.
ATAAGATACGAACTATGAAACAAGCATGGGAATTGGCTCTCATAGAGGAAAATGCTATTGATGCGAGTTCCATATGGCAAATGAAAAACAAATTATAATCATATGAATTCATTGTGTTTTTTCCCTTTTCATTTCAATTGTTGCAAAATCGAAAACTACTTTGTTGCAAACGATGGCCCTTACTTAAATAGTGGTACATTATTTTAGTAAGCTTTTAAATAATTGATTTTACCGTTCATTCTTTTGACCTCTATTGTTTTTTAGCATCATTATAAAGTCTTGTCATTTGCTTATTTTTGTCAAATAAAAAATTAATTTAAAATGGCGCAAGAGATAAAAATTCCTGAAGCAATCAGTTCAAGGGTTGAATTTAAGCGTAAGTTCAGCTTTTGGGAGATGTACAGAGCCATTGTTTTTGTTCCCCGAGCCATAACAAAAATGAGAGACAACAAGAAAAATAAATGGGTTGACAAGGATTTTGTAGAACGGCTTCAATTAGCAGTAACAGAAGTAAATGGTTGTGCGGCATGTTCTTACCAACACACAAAAATGGCTTTGCAACAAGGGATGAGCAATGAAGAGATAAGTAGTTTTTTAAGGGGAGAAGATAACTTCATAAAGCCCGAAGAGGCAAAAGCAATTATCTTTGCTCAGCACTTTGCCGATTCAAGAGGTTACCCTAAGAAATATGCTTACGACTCTATCGTAAAAGAGTATGGTGAGAAGGAGGCAACCATTATTCTTTCAGCAGTGCAAGTGATGATTGCTGGTAATATGTACGGAATTCCGTTTAGTGCTTATCTATCCAGGCGCAAAGGGAAGCCTTTTAAAGAGAGTACATTATTTTATGAGCTAGGAATGCTCATTTCTGGTATTTTTTGCTTACCCATTGCAATTACCCATAGTCTTTTGAGAGCTTTAGTTGGCTTGCCTAATGAAAGATTTGACAAAAATAGAATCAATCAATAATCCCTTAGCTTAGGTTTATCTGCACAATTTTTCTCTCTTCATCATTCGGTAGCGACTTTTTGATTGGATGGTCCCCAGAAGGCCCGCATGGAAATAATTTTACCTGCATCATTAAAACGAAAGAGGTCGATAATTTCTGTCTTCATAGCTACACCATTAACCTTCATCCGAAGCTGAAAAGGAAAAGCAGCTTCCATGCCTGCAACTCTTACAGAACCAGTACGAGTTAATGAAAGATCTATAGTTACAGCGCCACTATAGAATTTTCGTAATGCTTCTTTACCATTTACTATGTTGCTGCCTGCTGGATCCTCAACTGTTGCATCATCTGCAAATAGTGAGAGAATCCCCTCCAACTCTTTTTCATTAAGACCCCGTAAATAGCTGTCCACAACATTTTCATAATGTTGCGATTTTAACATTTCATCTTCATTTACAGTTTGTTGCATATTACTTTTCTCTGTGGCTGAAACAGCACTTTTAAATAGGTGCCCAGCTAAAAGGAAAATACTTAAAGCAACAATTCTAACTTTATTATTTAAAAAATTTACCATAGAAGTTCTAAGTTAAGGACGATATGTTATTTTTTATCTCTTTAATCTGTACTTTTCGATAAAGGTAATACTTATTAATCCAATTTTAAATTTTCTATTTTATTGAAACTTATGATAATGCAGGTTTTTTGCTCACGTGCAGGTAACTTAATCCTTATTGAAATCAAAGGCATTGGAGAGGTTGTAATTTTATAACACGATAATTTACAATCACTTGATCCGTATATATCTGATTTTAAGAGACTTATTTGGGAGATTATGTTTCTTTAATATCAAAAGAAAATATGACTGGGAAAACAGATATTATAACCACATTAGTGGATTTATATATCACCAAAACTTCTACTTCGACAAAAAAGGTGTTAACATTTGGCTTGGATAAAGTTTAGAGTCGGGGTAGTATCTTTAGCTTCTTTTGATTTACAAAAAGAATTTCATTAATATTAACTAATTATTTATTTAATCTATATTTTATGTTTAAAATCTCCTATCAATTTATTTATAAAATTACTCTGTTAGTTGTGCTAACAATTATTTTTGACAGTGAATACAGTATAATCGCGCAATCGCTAAACATCAAAAACGATAGCTTTTGGAACACTAAAGACGACAAACCTATTTATAGTCAGGGTGGTGGTATATTCAAATTCCCAGATCCAAAAACTGGTGAAGTGAAATACTATTGGTATGGCGTACATTACAAACAGGCAGAAATCTACCGAGAAGATCCATCGGTTACATTAGAACGTAATAATTTTGAAGGTGTAACTTGTTATTCTTCTACCGATTTGGTGTTAGTGAAGTAACTGATGAAGAATATAAATGTATTGACCAAAGAAGAAGTTGGAGGTAGGGGATGGCGTGGTAGAATGGGCGTGGCTTATGTGAAGGAAGCAAATATGTATGTGTTGATTATTCAGTATGGTGCACAAGTACTTTTTGCCAACTCTGATTCTCCATTAGGCCCCTTCAAAAAAGACCATGTTAAACATGAAGGACTGGATAGGTACTACAAATACTGGTGATCAAACTGTATTTACAGATGAAGACACAGGTAAATCTTATTTAGTTTACAGTTATGGACAAGGACGTAATAAAATATATATATCAGAAATTGGTCTGAAAAATGACACCATTACCTTGTTGGATTTCAAAGAAGTTTTTAGAGGCGCAGGGCGTGAAGGGAACTGTATGTTTAAGTACAAAGGGAAATACTATATAGCGGCGTCTCAGTTATATGGATGGGATGGCTCTAACGCCTACTATCTTGTAGCAGATGATATTATGGGTCCTTACTTGCCCGAAAATGAGATGCAGATTATCCCAGGTGTTGAAGACGACTACGCACACATTTCTCAAACAGGCTTTTTCTACACCGTTCGCGGAAGTAAACAGGAAACAGTTATTTTCTGTGGAGATCGATGGGCCAATTTTGCGGGAAATGGATTAGGGTATAACCAATGGTGCCCCTTATCTTTTGAGGGTTACACGCCCTACTTTAATTCGCTAAACTCATGGAACTTAAATGAAAAGACGGGTGAGTGGAATGTAGCTGAAGATAATAATTATGTCAAAAACGCTAATTTTGAAGCGGATAGGAAAGATATGCCCAGCGTAGTAAAGCCTGTTCAAACAAGGTTGTTAGGGTGGGAAACTACTGTAATTAAAGGAACTGAAATCTCTCTTGACTCGCTTTCCCCTATACTGAATCATCAGAATACAAAAGAAGAACGTAAGGTGGTAATCGGTGAAAGAAGTTTGAATATGAGTGATAGAGTTGACTTTATTCGTAATGTACATCAAAAAATTGCTTCGTCTCCATACGTGGAATTCAAAAATGGAACATATAACCTTACAGCTAAAGTTAAAAATAGCGATGGTTTTAAAACGTTGGAAATGTATGCTCTTTCAGGTAAAAAACGCTTTGTAGCCACTATTGACAAAGAAAACCAATCCTGGATAACAGTTAGCATCAATGGAATTAAAGTTAAGAACAACGAAGTTGAAATAGGCTTTCTGGCCGATGGAAAAGCTGAGGCTTTCTGCTTAGTTGATGATGTTTCATTACTCAAAAGCAAATAGATTACACACAATATTTATTTAATTCTGTTATGAACAATTCATTAAAAAAACTATCAGCAATTTTAATAGGCTTGGTTAGCATGTTATATGGTTACTCCCAACAGCAAATTATTCATCAGTGGGAGGCAAAAGGGAACCCCGTTGTTACGCATAAATACACATGCGATCCTGCCCCATTAGTGTATAACGACACCTTGTTTATTTTTACAGGTGAGGATGCCAAAGGAGGGCAAAGTGGCTACAATATAAAAAACTGGTGTTGTTTTGCCACGACCGATATGAAAAATTTTATTGAATACGATATACCACTATATGCAAATGATTCTGAGTGGAACAAAGGCGAGTATGCTTATGCAGGGCATGTTGTTGAACGAAACGATAAATTTTACTGGTATGTAAGCACCAACACAACGGGTATTGGAGTTGCTGTTGCCGATCGTCCTGAAGGACCCTACAAAGATGCTTTAGGCAAACCTTTGTTGACCAATGAAAATAGTCCAGGTAAAAAGCATAGTTGGCGCACAATCGATCCTGCCGTTTTTATTGATGACGATGGTCAGGCTTGGTTGTATTGGGGAAATGGTGATTGTTGGGCAGTTAAGTTAAATGAAGATATGATTTCCTATGACACCAATTATGGCGTAAAAACCATTTCTATTGTAGGCGACATGGAGTTTCCATTTACTGAAGCACCATGGGTACATAAAAAAGATAACATCTACTTCCTCTCTTTTGCTATCGGATTTCCTGAGCGTATTGCTTATGCAGTTAGCGATCAACCTGATGGACCATTCACGTATAAAGGGATAATCAACGAAATTGCTGGAAATAGTGATACCAACCATCAATCTATGATCGAATACAAAGGCAATTGGTAC
>CAZJDS010000148.1:4506-6536 GCA_964544795.1 uncultured Alkaliflexus sp.
TATCCAAACCGATGGGGGAAGTTACAGTCGAAGTATTTGTATCGACAAACTTGAGTTTGATGAGAATGGTATGTATAAACCAATTTTGATGACTACCAATGGCGTTGATAAGATCAATTAATAAAACAACGAGAAAGTTAAAAAAGACAAAATGAAAACAAGTAAACGACTTTTTAGTAAGATTATAGTGATCCTAATATTGGTGGTTAGTGTTTCATCCTGCACTCAGGCAAAAGTGTCACAAGATAAGGAGATGGCAGCCTATCTGATGGTTTATTTTACAGACCCAACACATAGTCTGTTTATGGCTATAAGTACTGATGGTTATTCCTTTACCGACGTAAACGACGGGCAGCCAGTTGTTTCGGGTGATACAATTGCAAGCCAAAAAGGTATTCGAGATCCGCATATTACGAGAGGTCCAGATGGTGCTTTTTATATGGTTATGACAGACCTTCACATATTTGCAAAAGAACATGGATATCGCGAAACTACTTGGGAAAGACCAGCAGAAAAATACGATTGGGGAAACAATCGGGGCTTTGTACTCATGAAATCTTATGATCTTATAAACTGGACACACAATAATCTTCTTTTCGACGAGGCCTTTGACGGTTTTGACGATATTGGTTGTGCATGGGCTCCACAAGTTATTTATGATCAGGAGGAAGATAAAATGATGGTCTATTTTACGATGCGTATGGGACATGGCTTGACTAAATTGTACTATGCTTATGCCGATGAAGATTTCACCAAACTAATTACCCAACCAAAATCATTATTTGAATATCCAGATTCAACTATCCAGATTCTTGACGCGGACATTTCACAAATGCCTGATGGACGCTATTGCATGATGTATGTGGCCCAAGAGAGACCTGTTGGTGTTAAAATGGCAGTCTCAGATTACATTAATAGGGGTTATAAATATCTTCCAGATTGGATAGATAAAGAACCTGGTGCGTGCGAAGCTCCTAATGTTTGGAAACGTATTGATAGTGATAAATATGTATTAATGTATGATATTTTCAGTATTCAACCACACAATTTCGGATTTGTTGAAACTACCGATTTTGTAAACTTCACAGATTTAGGGCACTTCAATGATGGCGTGATGAAATCAACCAATTTCATCTCTCCCAAACATGGATCGGTTATTCAGGTCACTAAAAAAGAGGCCGTGAAGCTTGCTAAACATTATAATAGGACTTTAAAATTCTAATACTTTGAAAAGAACTCTGACTATTTTATTAATGCTTTTAAGCTATACAACCATCTATGCTCAGGGCTGGAAAGCAGTTATAAAAGAAAACATTCCTTTGGATTCTATCCGATTGAGTGACCCTGCTATTCTTGCCGACAAAAGAACCTCTACCTATTATATGACAGGCACGGGTGGGTTGCTATGGAAAAGTAAAGATCTGCACTTGTGGTCAGGCCCATATCATGTAGCAAAGACTGATCCTAAATCATGGATGGGGCCACGACCAATGATATGGGCGGCCGAACTGCATCAGTACAAAGGGAAATACTACTACTTTGCTACTTTTACCAACAGAGATATAGTACTTGACACACTAAAAGGAAATGTGATTAACCGACGAGCTTGTCACGTATTGGTTAGTGATAAACCCGATGGCCCGTATGTTCCTATGGAAGATGAAACGTATTTGCCTGCCGATCTACCTACCTTGGACGGCACTTTTTGGGTAGATATAGATGACAAACCCTACATGATATATTGTGCCGAATGGTTAATAAACTGGAACGGCACTATGGAGAAAATCGAGTTGAAACCTGATTTAAGTGGATCGACTGGGAAAAGGAAAATACTGTTTTTTGCTTACGACTCTCCCTGGAGCAAGGAGAAAGACCAAAACGGTCGGATTGTCCCCAACAAGGTGACAGATGGGCCTTATCTGTTCAAAACTCAAACAGGAAAATTGGGAATGATTTGGACAAGCTGGGTTTTTAGCGATTATGTTCAAGGTGTGGCTTACTCAGAAAGTGGAACATTGGATGGACCATGG
>CAZJDS010000149.1:0-6515 GCA_964544795.1 uncultured Alkaliflexus sp.
TCCTCCTCCTCTTCTGGTGGCTCAGGTTTTTGAGGTCCTTGATTGCGATAGATAACGGCTGCCACCAAACCCGCCAAGAATCCCCACAAATGTCCTTCCCAAGAATGAGGCAGGTTCTCAGCCAAAGGAAACATTCCCCACACCAAACTTCCATAAAGGAATACCACAAACAGTGCAACGGCTAAGAGTGGAATGTGCTTTCGAATCAAACCGCTGACAAATAAGAAAGCAGTTAATCCATAGACCCATCCGCTTGCGCCCACATGCCATGCCTGTCGCCCACCGAACCAAAGCCATGCTCCTCCCAAAAGGTAAATGGTAAAGAAGACTTTATAGGCAATCTCTCGGTAGAAATAAAACAACGTAGTGGCTAAAATGAAAAATGATACCGCATTGTTGAATAAATGTTGCCAATTAGAGTGGATGAAAGGCGACAATACAATTCCTGACAACCCCTCCACAGTGAGTGGTTTTACACCTAAAAACACCAAATTCCACCCTTCTAAATCCTCAATCAATCGAACTGCAAACATCAGCCATATAAGAATCCCAGGAAACAATAGACTGTGGAAGACTCTTCGTTTTTCAGGAGATGGGTTTTGACCGAGGATTTGAAACATGCTTTTATTTTGATAAAATTAAATAGAGGAAGAAAGTTAGTTGCATACTGATTTCAATTATAAAGTTTCTCAACAATCGTAAATTTTAGGTGTCTATAATTTGTTTTTTGATTGACACATGGAACTTGCCAAAATAATATTAGCTACGTTGATCTTCGATTCTTCTTAGTGAGAAGCTTTCTCAAACTTGTTTCATGACCATACTATGTTGGGCTAAAGCCCGATATGGGTGGTTCATTTTTCCCCAGGCTAAAGCCTGGGGCTAGTTCATGGATATTTTAAACAAATGTCCTTTTAATAATTATACATTACATTCATGCCGTGCAATATTCCTATCATAAATCGGTTTTAACCGAAACATAAATGTCCTAAATTGTCACTTAACAAATTATTTTATAAGTTTTAAGCGGGTTTATCTTCTTTTTAAAAAAAACTATAAGTTGCTTTAATAATGATATAAATAGTTGTACTTATCTACTGAACTCTTTAATTAAATATCGATTTAGTTCATGAAGTGAATGAGCTTAAATTTTCTTTACTCATCTTGTGCAGCAAAGCGACGAATGACATGACATCCTCTTTGGCGGTATCAAACGAGGTCATCCAACGCACTTCTGAGGAGGCTTCATCCCAAACATAAAAAAAACTTAGTTTTTGGAGAGGCGCAATCCACTCTTTAGGAATGACGGCAAACACGCCGTTGGATTCTACTTTCTGAGTAATCTGAACCTCTGGAACCTTTTCTGCTTCAGAAGCCAATAAACGCGCCATTTGATTGGCATGTAACGCATGTTTACGCCACACCTCATTATTCAGTAGCATTTGAAACTGCACGGCAATAAAACGCATCTTGCTTGGTAGCTGTGCAGACTGCTTGCGAATAAATTTCAATCCCTCATTTAAAACAGGATTAAAAACCAAAATAGCTTCGCCAAACATAAGTCCGTTCTTGGTACCTCCAAAAGAGAGCAGATCGACCCCCGCCAAAACAGTAACATCCGCCAATGAAGCATCAAGAGCTGCGGCAGCATTCGAAATTCGTGCCCCGTCCATATGAACCAGCAAACCGTGCGCATGCGCAAAATCGCACAGCGTTTTGATCTCCTCCAATGAATAGATGGTTCCCATCTCTGTGGATTGAGTGATGGAGACAACTTTGGGTTGTACATGGTGCTGATCGCCAAATCCATGCAAAACAGGGAGAATGAGTTCTGGCGTTAACTTTCCATCAGGCGTGGCAAGATCAATTAGTTTTCCACCCAAAAACTTTTCAGGCGCTGCACACTCATCTACATTAATGTGCGCTGTTTGTGCACAAATTACTGCTTCATACGGGCGAACCATGGCTTGCAGCCCTACTACATTGGCGCCAGTTCCGTTAAATACAAAATAGACTTCTGTAGCATCGCCAAATTCTTTTTTAAAACTCTTAATGGCGTTATCAGTATATATATCGTCGCCGTAACCTTTTGTGTGACCAACATTTGCATCAATCAATGCATCCATTACTTCAGGAAGAACTCCTGCATTGTTGTCACTGGCAAAACCACGTCTATTTTTCATTTCATTTCTTATTATCACTCAAATATAGAAAAACAGATGGAAAGCAAACACTATTCTACAAAACTATGCATGAAACATCAGAATGGGTGTATTTGTATGGAACAACATCTTTTTGCCTACCGACGGGTTGATTAGTCGAGCCACCAAGTTGCGGCGGCGAGTGGTCAAGCTGATTATATCTATTTTTTTACTTTGAATATATCCTTCCAAGCCCACCCAAAAATCCTCATTTTCAATAAGATCACACTCCACATTTGTTTGTAAAAAGCGCTCTTCCACATATTTTTTTAATCCTTCTAACTTCAGTCTATCCCATTTCTTACTTCCTGCCAATCCTACATGAACAAAGAAAATTTTCACATCTAAGGGACGGACTATCTTTTCCAATTTATCCAAAGCTGCAAAATCACTCTCTTCAAAAGTAGTGGCATATAAAATATTCTTTATTTGATCAATACCCCTATAATCAAAATCTTCTGGAACAGCCAAAACAGGGACTCTTGCTTTCTCCATCACCTCCGAAGTAACGCTTCCAATAAGGTCGGCTGCCTTTCTATCTTTCCCTCTGGTTCCCATTATAATTACTGTAGGTTTGTAATGATCGCTCAACCTCAAAATTTCCTCTTCTGCCACTCCACGTATTAATTTCTTTTTAATTTTAACAACCTCTGCGCTTGCTTTTCCCCTTTTCTCTTTAAATTTTTCAATAAACTCCTTCATGTTTGTGTCAGCTTGTTCCTCCATGTCCAGCATCATTTTATCCATGCTGGTGTCGTAGATATATGCATCTGAAAAGGGTAGCGTATTTATAATAGGATTGAAATAGACATTGAGCACTGTAATTTCAGCCTCCAAAAGAAGAGCCCAATCCAATGCCATATCGGCAGCTTTGTCGGAGTAATCGCTGAAATCTATGGGTAGAAGTATACGTGGTTTGCTTGGTCTGCCAGCTTTTTTTTCGGCAAATTTTTCAATGCCTGGCTCTTCTATCGACTCCATGATCTTCATAGCTCGCTCCATATCCGATTCTTTGATTCTAATTTTCACACTTTGATTTATAGAACCATCAATGACATTTACATTTTCGAGAAAACACTCGATTCCTTCAGACTCAAGGATGCCTTGAAGCAGATACGCATGTTGATAGGTATTGGTTGTTAAAGTAATTATTTTTTCTTCCATGATCGAATCATTTTGAGTGAATAACTGATTGTAGAACTAAAGTTATGCAAACTAAACTTAAAAGTGAATCCTTGTTGAGTATATTTAGAAAAAGGCATACAATTTTCAACTACTGCCTTAACAAAACGACTCAGATCGTTTTAAATCTACATTTATTTAAGCTACAGCATCAATTCTATCAACTGAAAAAACGCCTTTTATCCCTTTTATTTTTTTTATTAACTTATTCAGAATCTGATTGTTATTTACAAATAAGATAAATAAACCTTCAAAGAGCCCTTCTTTACTATTCACATTTATAGATCTGGTTTTCAAGTTTAGCTCATTGGCGATTATCTGAGATATATTTGTAACAATACCAATGTCGTCCTCCCCGATTACTTTTATGGCAGCCAAATAGTTTCCTCCAGCTTCCCCTGTCCATTGCGCTTTTACAATTCTATACCCGAATTTACTCCTCATTTCTGGCGCATTGGGGCAATTCTTTCTGTGAATTTTAATACCTCCAGAAACCGATACAAAGCCAAACACTTCATCTCCAAAAATAGGATTACAGCATTTAGACAATGTATAATCCACGTCACTAAGATTCTTATCAATTAAAAGAACATCAGAACTAGTTCTTTCTTCTTCAGTCGGTGGTGGTGTTGTAAAATTTTCAGCACTTCGTATGGACGAAGCAGGTTCATTTAAGTCCTTTTCTTTCTTTAACTGTTGCTGAATGATCTCTTTTATAGAGACGACATCCAACTTTTCCAAAGCTATATCTCGAAAAAAATCATGGGGAGTTTTGTATCTAAAATATTTAACTAAATATCCTAATAACTGATCATTAAGATCTAACTTCCAATTTTTTAAC
Source organism: uncultured Alkaliflexus sp. (assembly GCA_964544795.1). GTDB lineage: Bacteria > Bacteroidota > Bacteroidia > Bacteroidales > Marinilabiliaceae > CAZHHH01. Next base: position 4,225 of record CAZJDS010000149.1, read on the forward strand.
CTTCGAACTAAAGTTTCACGCCCAATTTCAGACTCTTTATACTGTATTTCGCGTAGCGCTTGCTTTAATTTTGTTTTGGCAGTAGAGGTGACCACTACTTTTAGCCAGTCAATCTTAGGCACTTGATTAGAAGAGGTTAACACCTCCACTTGATCACCATTTTGCAAAATATGACGAATAGAGACATTTTTGGCATTGATTTTTGCGCCTACACACTTCTTGCCCACTTCAGAGTGAATATTAAATGCAAAATCCAAAACAGTGGCTCCTTTGGGCAGTCGTATCAAATCTCCTTTAGGTGTAAATACAAAGACCTCTTCATCGTAGAGATTAAGCTTGAAGTCATCAATAAAGTCAACTGCATTAAGTTCTGGATTATCAAGTATTTCCCTAATATTATGCAGCCAATTATCTAATCCTTTATCGCCTTTCACCCCCTTATACTTCCAGTGTGCAGCCAAACCTCTTTCAGCCACTTCATCCATTCTTCGCGTGCGAATTTGAACTTCTACCCACTTTTTGTCGGGTCCTAAAACCGTGGTATGTAGGGACTCATATCCATTACTTTTAGGTACTGATAACCAATCACGCATCCGACTAGGGTTGGGTTGATATTTATCGGCTACCACCGAATAAGCTTTCCAACAATCTGATTTCTCATTTTTTAGCTCACTGTCGATAATTATTCGAATGGCAAATAGATCATAGACTTGTTCAAAGTCGACCTTCTGCTTTTTCATCTTATTGTGGATGGAGTGAATCGTTTTTGTTCTCCCTTTGATATCAAACTTAAGCTCATGTTGACTCAGTTCTTTTTTTAAAGGAGCAATAAAATCATTAATGTAAATATCACGTGCACGTTTGGTTTCATTGAGCTTTTTGGCTATAAATTTGTACATCTGCCGATCGGTAAATTTCATTACCAAATCCTCCATTTCAGATTTTATAGAATACAGCCCCAAGCGGTGTGCCATGGGCGCATACAAATAGGCCACTTCAGAGGAGATGGCCAATTGCTGTTCTTTATTGTAAAGATCTAAGCTGCGCATGGTCTGAAGTCGATCAGCAATGATGATAAGTATGACTCGAACATCTTGGGCAAAAGTGAGCAATAGTTTTCGGAAGTTTTCACTTTGAATGGAGGTGTTCCGCTGGTAAAGTGTTGAGACTTTCACCAAACCTTCTATAATACCATACACACTATCGCCAAATTCTTGCTTTACATTATAGACGTCCATTCCTGAATATCTTATGGTGTCGTACAGCAAAGAACAGATCAATGATGTGCGGCCTAATCCCAACTCTTCAAGAACAATACGACCAACATCTAAAGAGTGCACAATGGATAAGCGCCCTGACAAACGTCTATTGAGACCGGATTTTTCCAAAGTGATTCCCAAAGCGGTTCGCACCTCTTTAATATCTTTATCATTTAGAACACCTGCATTTGCTTGTAAAAGCTTGCGGTATGCACTTAAAATCTCTTGTCTTTCGTGGCGCGATATAACTGAAGTAGGACTTTCCATGTATATAGAATTTTAATGTAAAGATAAGAACAATAGTAAATATAGAAAGCAGAAAACCGTTATGAACACTTGAGGATAGTATTTGTTTTTTTAATAGAACTATAATGTTAATCAGATTTAAATATTAGACTAAAAGATTAAAAAACATTGACGTTGTTTCGGATTTTTTCTATATTACATAATAGAAATTAATAAAATTCATTGATAGACTTGCATAAAATATCTCTATTATATTTTGTAACCTTTAAATAAAAATATTTATGAAATCAACAGGAAGTTTTTTTAGTGGTTTGTTACTTGGCGCAGCAGTAGGTGCTGCAATCGCACTTCTTTACGCACCTGAAAAAGGAGACGTGACAAGAAAAGATATTAAGAAAAAAATGAAAGAGCTTGAAAAGGAGCTTGATACTCTTACATCCAAGTTAAAAGAGAAAGGTGGAGAGATGAAAGAAGATGTGAAGAAACGCATTAAAGAGGTAGAAGATCGTCTATCAGAACTTATTAATCAATATAAAAAAACATCTGAAAAAGTAAAAGAGGATGTTGAAAAAGTGAAAGAAGATGTAAAAGCTGGTGCAAAAACTGCAGCGAAGGCTTAATTTTATTGTCGATTTGATTCTTAACTGAATAATGTATTGCCTCCTTCTATTTGGAGGCAATCTTTTTCCTAACAAAACAAACCAGTGAGTAGAATTATTAATTCTGGTATAAACCAACAACTTGAAATTATGATTCAAGAAAATATTAAAGAAAATTTAGTAGAAG
>CAZJDS010000150.1:0-6446 GCA_964544795.1 uncultured Alkaliflexus sp.
ACTTTATTTAGGATAATAGAATGGCTCATATTCATCTCATCAATCAAACTGGCCACGTCAAAGGCTGGATCAGCCATTCTACGTTCTGTCACTTCCTTCAATTTTGTAAGAAATTTTTCATCAGATGTGGTTAGCACCTCTTCGGTTGGGGACAACACCATTTGCTTACTGAATCGCATTCTAAAAGCCTCCCGACTTTTCATAAGTGAATAAACCTGCGCTTCTAAAACTTCAATATTAAATGGTTTTACCAGATAATTATCGGCGCCAACAGTTAGCCCCTCAATCATATTTTCATCTTCAGCACGAGCCGTAAGTATTATAATAGGAATGTGTGAGGTCTGTTTATTGTTTTTAATCCTTGAGGTAAGCTCAATACCATTCATCCCAGGCAACATGATGTCACAAATCATGATATCTGGCTGCTCTTTTTTCACTTGTTCAAGCGCGTCTGTGCCATCATAAAACACCTGGATTTCAAAATGCTTTGAAAAAAACTTAGAGAGATATTCTGAGAGATCCACATCATCTTCAACAATCCACAATTTAGCTAATTCCCCATCCTTTTCATCTAAATAAATAGGCTGCAAAACTGGAGAAGCAGATAGATTCTCCGAAGAGACTTTGCTCATTGTTTCATCTGGATCTTCCAATATCTGAGCAGGAACAATAGGGAGGATTACTTCAAAACAACAACCTTTCTCCTCAAGGTTATATGCATCGACAGAACCAGAATGTTGTTCAACAAACTCTTTCACAATAGAGAGTCCTATTCCCGAACCTCCAAAATGAGAGTGTGCCTCATTCCTAATTTGATAAAATCGATTAAAAACATGTTTAATCTCATTTTCTGAATTCCAGTCCGCTTCTCCATTTTAATAGTTAAGACAGATTGATTGGGACTGAATTTAATGGAGTTAGACAACAGATTGTAGATAACCGTTCCAATCAAACGCTTATCTGCATAAATCAGAGCGTCAAAATCTTCAGGCTCAATATTTATAGTCATCTTTTTTTGCTGGATGATGGTAGTGAACTCTGACAAAACATCAACAAACATCTCTTTTAAAGAGAAGTGAGTGTATATCATTCGATATTCCCCTTTTTCCATCTTTCTCAACTCAAGCAACTGATTTACTTGATTAAGCAGGCGTTTAACATTTCGGTGCATCATGGCAAAGGTTTGTCCATATTCAGAATCTGGATCTTCCTTCTCTATCAATTGCTGCAATGGGGCGTTAATAAGTGTTAAAGGGGTTCTTATTTCATGTGATACATTGGTGAAGAACCGCATCTTTGCTTCAGCAATATCCGCCTCTTTCTTATGCTCAATACTTTCGATAATAAATTGATTCTTTTTGGTAACAGCAATCACAGAGTATTTCCTAAATATAAAAAGTAGAAATAGGAAAATTGATAAATAGACCAGATAAGCCCATCCAGTCAACCAAAAAGGAGGATCAATAATAATTTTGAGTTGACGAATTTCAGGCGACCATAACCCATCATTATTTGTTGCTCGCACTTGAAACAGATACTCGCCAAAACGAAGGTTGGTATATGTAGCTCGTCGGTTTAAACTTCCAACCTCTTGCCAACTTTCATTAAAGCCTACCAAACGGTAAGCATATCTGTTTTTTTCAGGGCTGGAGAAGTGAAGTGCCGAAAACTCAAAGAGTATCTCATTGTCATTATATGCCAAGCGAATCTCATCAGCATAAGAAATGTCTTTATCAAGAACCTTACGTCCACTAATTTTATCTCCTGGCCTTATATTTCGATTGTGTAATCTAAACCCAGTGATGGCAACCCGTGCCTCAAAAGGATTAGCAGTAATACTATCTGGATGAAAATAAGTAAAGCCATCCACGCCTCCAAAAAAGATCGTTCCGTTATTGGGGTGTGCCCATGCGCTATTTGAATTAAACTTCCCCGAAGGAAGTCCATCGTTAACACCGTAATTAACCAAACTGTTCTCAAGAATTGAATAACGTGATAACCCCTTATTGGTACCCAACCACAAATCTCCATGCCCATCTTCAAGAATAGTATGAACCAGCCCTCCTGGCAGCCCCTGCTTTTCATCCACTTTCTCAAATGCGATCTGATCAAACTTCAAGGCAGAGGCGAATCCATCTTCACCAGTAATCACTAAACGATTTAACCCACCCCCTGTAGCCAACCAAATGGTTCCATTACGATCTTCATGTATATCAAACACATCATTGTATGAAAGCGAGTGAAGGTCGTTTGGTTGATGTTTAAAGACTTTGAAACTTCCTCTCCTATCTATTACATCTGATATTTTAGCAACATTCACGCCTCCTCCTTTGGTGCCAACCCAAAGATAATCTCTAGAATCAAGAAAGATGGACAATACTTTGTCACTACTCAATCCCATCATCCGTTCTGGTGTTTCATTGTATTGAATAATAATATTGCTCTTTTTATTGATGTAGCCCAATCCTTGCCCCCATGTTCCGAACCAGACATTGCCTCTATTGTCTTCCATTAGCGAGAAGAGATAACCATTTACTAAGAAACTCTCAAACCCACTCTTCTCACTATACTTAATCAAACTATTGGTTGCAGATCCAATCCACAAAACATTATTAGAATCACAAAGCAAAGCAGCAATTTCACTTTTCCATGAATCTTTATTTATCCAAACTCTCGGAATATTACCTGATTTTACCACTTGATTACCTTCTAATTTAAACAGATCTATACCATTGGAAGATGTTCCCACCCACATGGTTTGACCATTACCTGTTATGGCAGTAACCAAATTATCACGCAATCCGTTTTTATCACCAGTACGTATTGAATTAAATTTTTTAGCAAAGAGATCAAGATAAAGTAGTTCATTACTCTCAGTACCCAACCATAAAACGCCCGTGCGACCAATCAATAAGCTATTGATAAGATTATCAGGCAAATCTTTTGAATTGCCCATGGAATAATTAAAGTTATCTACCACTTTATCATCTTCTAATCGTATCAACCCTCCTCCACGCGTTGCTACCCAAATATTACCTTTGTGATCTTCAAGTATATCTTCTACCCAGTTTGCAGACAAATATCGACCGGGATCCTTCTGTTGATTATTGTATTTTACAATCTGGTAGTGATCTGAATTTGGATTTGAATTGAGACGTACCAAGCCATCGTATGAAGAAGCCCAAATTCGACCTTTGGAATCACGAATAATGCGAGTAATAACAGTATACCCTAAAGTGGTATCAGACACAGACTTGAAACTATTTTTTTCTATGTCGTACTCAAAAAGGCCTTCCTCTGCACCTATCATCAACTTTCCACTCGCTATATAAAAAATAGATACAACTGGAATGTTTTTCCTTGAATGAACAAAAGGCAAACCCTTACTGCTCTTATAAGAAGCATTTTTGGAGACATTAACGAAGTGCCCTTTTCCATTAGATTCTGCAACAGGAGGTTCATAAAGAAAAAGTCCCTCTGAAGTACCAGCCCAAAGCTTGCCTTCAGGATCTATATATATTCCTCTGACCAAATCATCGTAAGTAAGATTTGAATAGCGGGTGATAACACCTGTAGCCAATTCCAAACGATTAATACCACCACTTCGCGTACCGATCCATAAAAAACGATTCTCTTCTATTGCCAAACAACTCACTTCATTGTTCGAGAGGGTGTTCATATTACTTGGGTCGTATTTATAAGCCACAAATTCATACCCATCAAACCTGTTGAGTCCATCTTTAGTACCAATCCATAAGAATCCCATCTCGTCCTGCACCATGGCTAATACCGATGATTGTGACAGACTGTTAGTAGCAACTAACCTTCTAAAGATAAAATCACCAGTGGCCGCTCCACATAAGGAAGGAAGCATCCATAATAAAAATAGGAGCATAAATGATCGATGAACCCTTTTATTCATTATAAACATGGTGGCTTTATTCATGGTGAAAGGATAATAATAAAAAACTACAGTTGTTTACAAAGGTTAAAAAAAAAGATGAGATTATCTGTTAATAGAGATAAGTTCCATCGTAATGATCTTTTTGAAAACAATAATCCAAATAAAAGACCAGCTAAGAAAAAAACTTAGCTGGTCTTTTAAAAAAAAATTATAAAATTTACATCGGCGAAATTTGTGCAGCCCAGCCCCCGCCAGATGCCATTTTAATTTTTATTTTGTCACCACTTTTCACCTGAATCAATTCTCTTTTGTAATCTGTTGCCTCACGATCGGCATTGATGCCATCTTTAAAAACAACTGCTTCGTAACTGCCTTCTGGCAAAAAGGAGAGATCCAAATCAATGGTCCGACCATCCCAATTGCTCATTGCACCCACATACCAATTATCAGCTTTACGACGAGCCATCAGAACATACTCGCCAATTTTCCCATCTAATGCGATGGTTTCATCAAACACTGTGGGCGTTGTGGCAATAAACTCTGTGGACTCAGGCTCACGCATATAGTTGGTAGGCTTATCCGCCAACATAGAAAACGGCGATTCAAAGATCACATACATCGCCAACTGATGACAGCGGGTTCCTTGACTCATAGGATTGCTGTGTATTGCTCTCCAATTATAACTATTGGAATTGTTCATTGCGCCTGGCGTATAGTCCATAGGACCAGCCAGCATGCGAATAAACGGAGCCGTCACGTCATAAGTTGGAAGGTCGGTATAAGTAGTCCATTTTACTTGTTCCAGGCCAAAAACACCTTCGTAAGTCATCACATTGGGATAGGTACGATGCAGACCTGTAGGTTTGTAAGAACCATGAAAATCAAGAAACTGCTTGTATTCTGCTGCTTTACGCGCAGCTTCATAATAAAAGTTGACCACAGGTTGATCGTCGCGATTCATGAAATCAACCTTATACCCTTTCACACCCATGGCTGAATATTTGCCGTAAACTTCATCCATCTGATTACGCAAGGGCGACCAGCCAGCCCACAACACAATATCAACACCTTTAGATTTGGCATGATCAATAATCTCTTGTAGGTTTATTTCGGGGATTATTTTCATTAAATCGGTGCTTTCTGACCATCCTTCATCGAGAATTACATACTCTACACCATGCTCGGCAGCAAAATCAACATAGAATTTATACGTTTCTGTATTGATGCCTGCTTCGAAATCAACGCCTGAAATATTCCAATCGTTCCACCAATCCCATGCCACTTTACCAGGTTTAATCCATGAAGTATCTGCTATACGAGAAGGAGAAGCCAAGAGATAGACCAAATCATTGTCCAGCAGTTCAAAATCATTTTCTGCCACTACGACCACTCGCCAAGGGAAAGTCCTTTTACCTTTAGTTTTGGCAATATAGTTTGCATACTCAGTAACTATGGATTGCAAATTGTTGTGTCCACCAGGAGTTTCAGCCAACGGATAGCCAGAATGCTCTCCATCAAAACCATCTCTATCTTTATTGATGGTAAGGTACAATCCTGGATAATCTTCCAGATCTGCTTCTGTAATCACCACTTTTGTTCCATTGTCATTCTCAATTAAAAATGGTAGAATAATCAATGAATCAGCATAAATCTCATCAAAACTTTTCACATCGTACGGACTTTCATAAGATGCCTGGTATCGATAAATACTTTCTCGGATATAAGGAACATAAGCCTGCTTTGCATGAGGGAAGTTAAAGTTTGAAACTTCATTAACCACTGTAATATCTTTATTTATAGCTGTTTCAAAGCGATATGCCATTCCCACATCATACATTCTAAAGACAAGACTAAAATTGCCTTTCATCTTCAGTGTAAGCTCATTGTAAACATCAGAAACAATGCTCTTTTTATACAACTCTGTTTTTACCTCCCCTTTGTGTGATGAAACATCACTTTTCTGAACAATAGGATTTTGACCCAAAACACCTCTTTTCTCCAACTCCATAGAAATTGAGGGGGAGTTGGCAACTACATTTTCACTCTTGGATAACACCCATCCAATTTCTTTGTCCACGCTAACTACCAATTGCAGAGTGCCATCTGGCGAAGAGACTTTGTAGTCTGTCTTCTGACTCCCGTATGTCGTGAGAGAAAAAAGAAGAGCAAAAATTACTAAAAGTAGATTTTTTTTCATTTTGTTGATTTTAAAATAGCTATCTAAAATAATGATATTAGAAGAATTTGTCATTCTCTTCAAAAATAGAATTCTTCACCTGCAGTTCCTACTACAAAAGCGACAATTATTGTGCATATTCTACCAAGTGGTAAAATTATAATTCAATACAACATAGTCTTAGTCAACTCATTTCCAAAATTAATTCGCATCTCTTTTTAATGATCACCTATCATTACCAATGGTAGGTTTTTAAAAACTTTAATATAAAACCACCTCTGTTTTGATCTGAAATCCCTACATTAGATCTTTGTATTACCTATTTTTAAAGGTGTTTTACATAATATTGCTCACATTAACATAAAT